>PBFM01000025.1 GCA_002718655.1 Fidelibacterota bacterium | reverse complement strand
AAAGCCGTTTGTTGTCTCGTTTTCAATCCGGATTATCGGTTGACATTCAACCCCCTAATTTTGAATTACGGGTTGCCATATTATTAGATAAAGCCGAGCAAAACGGAATATCTCTTGATTATAATATAATCGAGTTTATAGCAAGGCACATTAAAGACAACATTAGAGACTTAGAGGGAACCATAATTCGACTGCTTGCTAAATCTTCGCTTTTAAATATAGAAATTGACCATAACCTTGTCAGAGATGTAATAAAAGAGAGAACGGGAGGGAGGTTAAAAACTTCCGTCACAATTGAGGATGTTGTTAAAAAGGTTTCTGAGGCATCTCAAGTTTCCGAATCTGATATTGTAGGGAAAAGTAGGAAAATGAAAATAGCAGAGGCAAGACAGCTTTCTATGTTCCTTTGTCGTGATTTAATCAGAACTTCATTAAGTAACATAGGTGTATATTTTGGTGGAAGAGATCACACAACGGTAATGCACGCGGTAAAAACCATAAGCAATAAATGTGAAAATGACGCTAACTTAAAAAACTCAGTTTGGTCAATTAAACAAAAGCTCGGGCAAGATTTGCAATAATTAAAAAGAATGTCTACTAATAGCTTTCATTTATAAAACCAAAAAGAGGGCTGGGCTACTAAAAACGAAAATTTTTATAAGAAGTGGAGTAAACATGCAAAAAAACAGTGTTAATAAAGTGATTTTGGTTGGAAACCTGGGGCAGGACCCCGAGTTAAGATACACACCGCAAAGCACAGCGGTTACAACTATTAGCGTAGCAACAAACGAATCTTGGAGGAGCCAAGATGGAGAAGTCAAGGAACATACCGAGTGGCACAGAGTGGAGATTTTCGGAAAAAGGGCAGAAACAGCTGGTGAATATTTAAAGAAAGGACAAACTGTATACATAGAAGGACGCCTAAAAACTGATGAGTGGGAGGACAAGGAAACGGGTCAAAAAAGAAGAGCAACAAAAATTCAATGTGATAATTTTACAATGTTGGGTAGAAGGGCAGATAATCAGCAATTTGGAAACCAACCAAAAAACAACACATCTGAAGATGTAGATGATGATCTTCCATTTTAATAAGAAACATCTATAATATTGAAAACTTTCGGTCCTGAATTTTTAGGCTCCTTAAAACCCCGCCCATATTTTTGGAGGTATTTATTAACATATGTGGCGCTATTTATGGGGTCAATACTGGCTCGCATAAAGATACGCGGTCGTCACAATCTTCCAAAAACCGGACCCTTTGTTGTTGCCTGTAATCACTTTAGTGACTACGACCCAGTGTTTTTTAGTTATGCGATTCGAAAACCAATTAGTTATATAGCTGCTAGCGATCAAGAAATAGAATGGGTGTTTGCTTGGGCTCCATATATTTATGGATGGATACCTGTTGATAGAAGAAACATATCTCCTTCAACAATTAAGAGCGCATTATCTGTGTTAAAAAAAAAACAAATATTAGGAATTTTTCCTGATGGAGGCGTTAGTTATAATTTATTAAACGAACCTAAAAATGGTGCGGTTTTCTTATCTACACTAGGAAACGCGCCTATTGTTCCAATGTCAATATATGGAGCGGAGCGAGCATGGGAAGGGGTTTTTAAAGGAATTAGATCTAGAGTATGCATAAATATTGGAAAACCCTTTGGTCCATATCAGCTTAGCAAAGACAGACAAAAAAAGAAAGATCAATTAAAAGTTATTGGAAATGAAATGATGTGCAAGATTGCATCCCTATTACCAGAAAACCGCCAGGGTCCATACAAAGGAAACCCATCCATTAAAACTAATCAAAAAAGAAATAAAATCATTCCAGACCACCACCTTTATTTTAAACCTCAAGAAGAATAACCTACTCACTTTTTGAGTTTTTTATAATCAAAAAGATTCCCGTGAAAACAAAAGGCGCCCCAAGCAAAGACCCTATTGGAATATGTTCTGAAAATAAAAACATACACAATAGAGATGCAATAACCGGTTCGCCTAATGGTACTGATGCAATTGCAGTTGGTGTCAGATATTTAATTGAATAATTTAACATATTGTGACCGAATATTGATGGAACCAGTCCAAGAAAAAAAAACCAAGGTATGTGTCGCGCTTCGAATTCAAAAAGAGATTGGTTAAAAAGAAATGATATGGGAGCTATTGTAAAAGCCGCAACTAAAAAAACCCATCTCCCATAAACTACATTTTTGGTGTTTTCTCTTATTTTTGAAGCAAAAAGATATGTAATTGCAATACAAAACCCACTCAAAAGAGATATGAGATTTGCCAATGAGTTATTGTTACCAAATTCAACTCCTTGTATGATTACAATTCCCAACACAGAAAAAAACAGACCCCCATAAACCCAAGCTGGAGGTCTTTGGTTTGTATACCATGAAAACAAAGCGGTAAATATTGGGCCTGTATTAGCAAGGAGAGTTGCATTTGCAACAGAAGTGTTTCTGACCCCAATGAAGAAAAACGCAAAATGAAGCCCCAAGAAAAACCCGGCAAAAAGGATACGTTTTTGGTTTTTAACACTCATTGTTGGTTTTGAACTTTTATGATTATAGATCCATAAAAACATACTCGCAAAAAACATTCTCCAAAACGCTAAAGTTAGAGGAGGAACTGAATCAACATAACGAATGACTACAGATGTGGTGCTAACAGAAAACAATGCGATAAAAAGAAACAGGTAGACCCTGGTTAGCATTTTATTTTTGAAAACAGCTTAATATATGTGCAATGCAAGCGGTTATTTTTTTTGCATAAGGAATATGTAAAAATTCATTTGGCCCATGTGCATTTGACCCAGGCCCTAAAACCCCTGTAATAACAAACTGAGCATTAGGGAACTTTTCTCCAAGCATTGCCATAAATGGTATTGTGCCCCCCTCACTAAGTGAGCAAGCCTCTTCATTAAAATATGCTTGTGATGCTTCATTGGTAGCATTCAATAACCAAGCGTCTGTCTTTGGTGCGTTCCATCCAGATGCAGGCTCTTCAAAATCAATGGATATTTTAGAATTATAAGGGGGTGAAGATGAAAGCGCTTTTTGTATTGCTCTCTGGGCTGTTATATGGTTTACTAATGGCGGTATCCTTATGGAAAGTTGTAGCTGTGTGTATGGCCTCAATACATTCCCAGCATTTCCAGACTTAGGAATACCTCTTGCACCAATAGTTGATAAAGCAGGGCGCCAAGACCTTCTCAAAACTCCTTCAACTAGGTTTTCGCTAGACGGATTGGTTTTTTTGCTCCAAGGAAATTCTTTTACAAGCTCGTTTCCAAGTATTCTGACAAGCTTTTCCGCTTCAACAATTCTGTGTTTTGGTATTTTTGTATGAAGCTCTTGTAATTGAATTTCTCCAGTCTCTTCACTTTCTATTCTAGAAAGTAACTGTCTTATGATTCTAAATGACGATGGTACATAACCACTGGCTCCGCCTGAATGGACCCCTTCATCAAGAACATCAACTCTGAGAGAACATCCTATTAATCCCCTAAGTGAAGTAGTTGTCCAAAATCTTTTATAATCTCCAGCGCCTGAGTCCAAGCAAATCACTAGGTCTGGGTTTCCGATTATAGATTTACAAAGATCCATATAGTGAGGAAGGTCTGGTGAACCGCTTTCTTCGCTAAACTCTATTAACACAAGGATTCTTGGTAGGTCTATTTTTTGGTTTTTGAGGGCCTTAAGTATTGCAACACATGAAAACAACGCATACCCATCATCGGCCCCCCCACGACCATATAATTTATTATTTTCTAAAACCGGCACCCAGGGTCCAAGGTCTTCCCTCCAACCCTCCATCTCTGGTTGTTTGTCAAGGTGGCCATACATAAGCACGTTTCCTTCTTTTTTCCCAGGAATATCAATGAGTAAAAGAGGGGTTCTTCCAGGAGACTCTTTCGTAGTAATAATTGCATTATTAGGGGCATTCTTTTCTGTCCATGAGGTTGCCAGGTCTAAAACTTGATTCATATGACCGTTTATTTTCCAGTTTTTATCAAAAGAAGGAGACTTGTTTGGTATTTTTATATATTCCACAAGAGCAGGAAGAATATCTTTATCCCAAAATGAATTTATATCTGAAAACAAGAGGTCTTTACTAAGGCTTCTTAAACTATTTTTTTTATTTTTCATACGAAATCTCAAAATAAATACTGATGGAAATTACTAGATTATTTTCTTTAGGGTTGCGCATTTATAAACCAGAAGACCAGAATCAAAAGCCTCATACATTCCACCTCCTTTAATACCGGCATACGACTTAAACAACTTGCGGAATGGGAGAGGCACCTGTTTATTTATATGGCGCTCTCTTTCAGGGGATAGTCGTTCAAGAGATAATAAGATGTTTCTGGTTATGTCTTCTTCTTTGACTATTTTGAAACCAACACTTAAAAACAAATCAAAAAGGTCTTTCATTTCTTGATGTGACCTAAAGTCAGACCATAAAAAAAAACCATCTTTTTTTAATAATCGAAGAACCCCACTTAAAAAACATTCTATGTTTCCGTAACAATGAGATGATTCTACGTTTAATACCACATCAAAAGTTTTTTCAGTAAACGGAGGGTTCTCGGAGTCACCCACAACAAAAGAAAGACCGGGCTCACTATAGCGTTCATTGCACAGCTCAACTGCGCTTACAGATATGTCAAGCCCAACAAGGGACTTCGTTTTAAAATACCGGTGAACATAAGAAGCACCGCCACCACGCCCAGACCCAATTTCCAATACATCTAGGTTGGTTACTTCTATTTGATTTGTTATATGGTGGTATAATTGAATAGGGTATCTTTCTTTTTCGTCTTCATCTAAAAGCTGTATCTTAAAACCTTTCTTTGCATAGCCGTAGTTCATAAGCTTAAAATTAAGTTTCTTGGATTTTTTTGAAAATAAATTATACCAAACTCTCCAAAACCACCTCTTTGTAATAGGGGAAAGTTGGATGAACCATAAAAGAAATTTCTGCACTTTATTTATCCATTAATGTAGGGAAAGGTTAGTCACCTCGATGGTTTTTTTCGACCGCCTTGTGCGCCTTTTTTTCTAGATACCAGGTTGAAAAGACTTTTAGAAAGGGTATTAGGGATAACTTTCTTGGTATGTAGACGGTTCTTTTGTTTTTTTCTATTCCACGGATAATTCTATAAACACAGTCTGGAAGTTCTACAGATTCCTTGGTGTGTTTTTTAGGAGGTCCTTTTCTTTTATTACCATCTTTTCCAAACGCATTACCTCGTAGGTTTGTACCACTTATCCATCCTAAAACCGCTTCTAATATTGTTATCTCGTTTTTATGTTCAATTGCAAGGGTTGATAAAAAGCCATTAAGGGCGTGTTTTGAGGCTGCGTAACCAGAATGCCTTGGAAACCCTATGTGAGCCTGTGCGGTAGAACAACTAACAATTTTTCCTTTTGATTCTTTTAAATGAGGAAGCGAAGCTTTTACACAATTTACAGCGCCTAAATAATTTACATTTATAAGATCTTTAAAAAACCCAATGTCTGATATGTCTTCAAATCTTGCCCACATGCTTATTCCTGCGTTTAGTACCAAACCATCAATTTTTCCGAAANGTTTAATGGTTTGTTCTATTAGCAGTTGACAATCTTTTTCTTTGGTAATGTCTGTAGGNANGGCGATTGAGGAACCNCCATTTTCCATAATAGAGNTAGCAACGCGTTTTAGCTCGTTTTCTCTTCTAGCAGCACAAACAACAAANGAACCTTTTTTTGTAAGCTGCATACAAAGTTCTTCGCCAATGCCTGATGAGGCACCGGTAACAACAAAAACTTTTTCTTTAAGCAACATTTTAAAAATTTAAACCTAGACCTAGTCTAATACGATACTATTACCCACTCCAAAAACATTTCCTGGGTCTTGGGATTTTTTTATTCCCTTGACCAAATCAATACTTCCTTCTGACAGTGTGTCTTCCATAAAGTCTTTTCTTAGTTTTCCCACGCCGTGATGATGGGATATTGAACCACCGTTTTCAATAAAACTCTTTCTCATTTTATGTTCAATTTCGGTGAAGATATCTTCGGGGTTTTTTACACCCTCAAAGCTCATTCCAATTGTGTTGTACATACAAACACCGGTGTGGTATATCTTTGAAATTCTTGAACAAAAAAATGGTTTTCCAGGAAGGCTATAGTTTTTGTGTAGCTTTTCTAATAGCTTTGATGCTTCTTCTTTCACTTGGTTAATTTTAGACCAAGGAACTGCGGTTTCCATTGTTTCACCTAGACAATTCTGGGTTACTACAAGCTCTCTTATGTAGGCAATAACCATCGTAACATTATAACCACTCTCTCCCGTACTTCCCCCTGCTAATATTCCCTTATGTTTTTTGGCAAGCGCCATTAAATTCTGTCGCTGGTTTTCTAATTCAGAAGAAGAACCCTCTATTTTAAAAACCGCAGCGCTAAACTCATTCGGGTCTAACCCCTTTACTTTAAAAACCAAATGTTTCTTTAGTTTTTCCATAAAACCATCAAAACCATCCTTTTCTTCTTTTAAAGCGTTACCAAGTCTTATTTGAAGATTATCCATTAGCCTAGCACTTGCTGGTACCATGTTTGAATAAAACAGGTCCTGCATAAAAGAAACACCGGTCTTCCAGTCTTTAAATAGAATAGATTCATAGGTCGACTTCTCTGGGAGTTCGTGAATTTTCAATGTTGCTTTTGTTATGATTCCAATATTTCCTTCAGACCCAAACAATACGTTCTGTGTTTTTATTCCAATAGAAGAACGAGTTAACGGCTGTTTTTGGCTTATCGTTCCGGTTGGGGTTATCATTGTTATGTTTTGCACAATGTCCTCAATGTTTCCGTAGCGATGTTTTTTCATGCCAGCTGCGTTAGTTGAAATCCAACCGCCAACAGTTGAAAACTCATAACTATCTGGTTCGTGTCCAACAGTATATCCCTCTTTATTCAGCGCTTCTTCTAGGCTTTTACCCGTGATCCCGGCTTCAACAGTCACCATTAGATTTTCTTTATCTATTTCGCAAACATTATTCATCCTTCTTGTGTCAACAGAAACGACCATCCTTTTTTCATTATGTGGGGGTCTTAATGCGTTTGTAACGTTTGTGCCCCCACCATATGGTATTAAACAAACATTATGCTTTTTTGCCAGCTTTATCAACTCGAGCGTCTCGCTTTCATTTTCGATATAAAAAACGAGGTCTACAAATTTTTCTAAGTTATTATATAGTACTTTATAAACCTCATCTGTTGAGTGCTGTCCGTGGCTGTGCAACAATCTTTCATTATCTTCCTGGGTGAACCTGTCTTTATCAAAAACAGATTCCATTTCCACTATAAAACCCATATTTAAATTATTTGGCTTAATGTGTTTTTCTTTTAATTCTTTAATTTTTGGTTCAACTGTGAATTGAATTCCTAAAATCTCTTCAATGAATGGAATGAAATTAGGTAGTTTTTTCCCGCATATAGGATAACGGTTTCCTGTGAACGTGACAGACTTATCCTTGTTGATAATAAATCCAGAGTCCTTAAAACCCCATTTGTGACCCCAGTTAGCTTCATTAACACCAAAAAATTTTTTCTTGTTATTCATAGAGAACCCTTGCTTTTTCTTTTATCTTTTTCTCCATTTCATTAGAAATGTTTATGATTGCTTCTTCAACCTCATTTTCAGATGGGTTGCTACTTTTTAAAAAGGAGTCGGGGTATATTGGGTCAAGAATGTATACACAAACCCTTGTTGGCCAACCAAAAAAAATTTTACCTCTCGGCCAAATTTTATGGGACCCATAGATAACCGCAGGTACAATAGGCTTTTTAAGATTGATTGAAAAAGATGCAGCCCCCTTTTTAAACGGTAAAATTTTCCCAGGGTCACCCCTTGTTCCTTCGGGGAAAATGACAAGGTTCCTGTTTTGGTGAAGCATGAATTCTCTGCAAAGCGACTCGGTTTCTTGTATGGATAATTCTTTTTCTTTAGCAGATTTTCTATCGACCGGTATAAGGTTCATTACAAGGTTAACAGATATTCTTTTTATTGAGCTATCAAACCAATAGTCTCTGGCGGCTAACATTCCAAAGTGGTTAAAGTTCTTTTTTGCTGCTGCAGCCAAAACAGCAACATCCATATGGCTATTGTGGTTGCTACAAAAAATAAAAGATGACTTAGGAATTTTACTGTCCCCAAAGACCTTTAAGGGAGCGTATGTATTGAATACAAGTTTTGCATAATAATAGAATAGCACCTTAAGTATTTTATAGTAGAACGGTTGGCGTCCCTGTAGGTATGAATACTTTGGGTTTTTGAGGACATCCATTTTATCCTTGTTTTTTCTCTCTGCCAAATTTCATATGCGCCTCTGTCCAGGTGTGAGAACCAATAGCACAGACAAGGGAAATTTCAAGTCCTAGCGCAGCCCCCGCAATTATCTCTGCAAGCTTTCTAGATGAATATTCTCCATCGGCGCAGCCCAAAAGCCTTAGGTTTTTATTCTGCATTTTTAGTCTTGTTCCTCCACCAACAGTTCCAATAGTTAAAGATGGGAGGGTTAATTTAAATTTTAATGCATCATCTTTTTTTTCTATGCCAAAATGTGCGAGACTGTTTTCAGCGGCACAAGCAGCATCTTGACCGGTGGCGAGGTATATTGCTGTTAGCGCATTCGATACATGAATACCATTTCCAAGGGTTCCTGCCATACTAGAAACAATTGGGAAAAACCCTTGATTGTCAAACAAAATGTCAGGTTCGATTTTTAAAATCCTTTTCATCACACCAGAGCTTATTGTTGTTTCGGCAACGACACCGTGTCCTCGGCCCAACAACATGTTTCTTATTGAGGCCTTTTTATCGCTATTTAGATTTGATTCAAGAAAGTAATTATGTTTTGTTTCTTTTTGTATATATTCACAGGCCACTTTTGCGGCTAAGGTAACCATATTTTGACCAGCTGCGTTACCAGTATCCATTACCATGTCCAAAATAACATAGTTTTGAACCACATATTGGTCAATTCTTAAAACCTTACCATAGTTTGTTGTTGATTCAGCAACCGCTATGATTTTTTTTTCATTGTTTTTTACCCAGTTCTGAAATACCACACTATCCTCTAAGCTGTCAAAAATAAAAATAGGAGCACGTGATAGTTCTTGCCTGTAGTGTCTTACTGTCGTTCCTCCACAAAGGGAAGATGCATAAATACCACGGTTCATAGACATCGCAAGGGTGCCTTCTAGCGTGCAAAGAGGAATACAAAACTTTCCCCTTGCATATACTCCGTTAAGGTGTAAAGGGCCAGCTATTGCCATGGGTATTTTCATAAAACCAATATGGTTTTCGATTATGCCTTGCAAGTCTTCTGGCTTATCTTCTAGTGAGTCATCGATTTCAATATCGTAAAACTCTTTAATCCACTCAAGACGCGACTTTGTATCTTCAACTTCATAACCCCTTGGTATGGATGAGTTTCGACCATTTGTTTTCTCTGTCATATTTTATGCTGTTTTTAAGTTGTCGGTTAAACGATGACCCGGAGACCATTTACATATATGTTACATAGGCACATCGTGTAAATATACAAGTAGGAATAAAAGGTTTCCAGTAAAAACAAAACTCTGAAAGTTTTCAATTATTATAAAAAAAGGTAGTTTTTTATAATCTGGCCAAAACTTATTTAAAAAAGGTTTTCTCATAGGTATTTTTTTTAAAGGCTTTTTTGATACAAAGCAAAAAGTTAATAGTTTTTACAAATGAAAAAAGCACAAAAAAAACTACAACTAGTAATGATCTTTGTATTGTTGACTTCTTTTTTTTCCTGTGCTACATCAAAACAAAAAAAAGAAACAGGTTCGTTAGTTTTAGATAAAGAAGAGCACTTTCTATCCTTAAGACAACTTACCTTTAAGGGGGAAAACGCAGAGGCTTACTTTTCTCTAGATGGAAAAAGCTTAATTTATCAATCACACGATGGTGATTCACTTTGTGACCAAATATATATTATGAACATAGCTACGGGAGAGACAAAAATGGTTTCAACGGGAAACGGGGTGACAACGTGTGCGTATTTTGATTTTCCAGAATGTAAAAACATCATATATGCATCCACACATCATGAGAACACACAGTGTCCAGAAAAACCAGACTACTCTAAAGGGTATGTTTGGAAGCTTTATCCAGACTATGATATTTTTTATGCAGATAAAAGCGGAACAATCATTAACCAGCTAACAAATCAAAACGGATATGATGCAGAGGCAACCGTTGCGTTTGATGGTAGTAAGATTATTTACACCTCAATCACGAGTGGAGATCTCGATTTGTGGACGATGAATGTGGATGGAACAGCTAAAAAACAACTAACCAAGCGCCTGGGTTATGATGGAGGTGCCTTCTTTAATCAAGCTGTAACAAAAATAGTTTGGAGGGCATATTATCCAGAAACACCTAAAGAGATTAGTGACTACAAAGCGTTGCTTGCTGATAATTCCATACGGCCTATGTCCTTGCAAATATGGACCATGAACACCGATGGTTCTGAAAAAAAACAAATAACAAAAAATAGCGCAGCTAATTTTGGACCTTACTTTTTTCCGGATGGGGAAAGGATTATTTTTTCATCCAACATGCACGATGAAAACGGTAGAAATTTTGACTTGTATGCGATTAACAGCGATGGCTCAGGTTTAAAACGAATCACATATTTTAATGGTTTTGATGGGTTTCCAATGTTTAGTCCGGATGGTAATCATCTTGTTTTTGCATCAAATCGTAACCAAAAAAAGAAAGGCGAAACTAATTTGTTTATAGCAACGTGGAGGAACCAATGAAGCTTGTTAAGGTTACGATGTTTTTCATTTCTGTGATACTAGCCCAGTCAATTGATGAAGATGTGGCGTTTCAAAAGGTGTCAAAAAAACTTGCTGGGTCTATTCCAGAAGATTTTATACGAAAAGCCTTTACCCATGAGAAAATACAAATACACAAAGAAATTGCAGAGAGATTTGCAAAACCATATGAAAAAAAACCTTGGTCAGACTATAGAAAAATATTTGTCAAGGAATCAAGAATAGCTGCAGGTAAAAATTTTTATGAAGCCAACAAGGAGCTTATTCATTCTGTTGCAAAATCATATGATGTTGACCCATTTATAATTGTTACCATTGCAGGAGTAGAAAGTAACTATGGTATTCACCACTCACAGTTTTCTGTTTTTAACTCTCTTTATTCTCAGATCCACGACATGCCAAGAAGGTCTAAGTGGGCAACTAGAGAACTAGCTGAGTTTTTGAAATACTGTTTTGATGATGGTTTAGACCCACAAGAAATCGGTGGCTCATACGCTGGTGCATTTGGGTATGGACAATTCATACCTTCTAGTTTTACACGATATTCTGTAGACTTTGATAAAAATGGTCGCCGCGACCCATACGGCTGGCCAGACGTTTTGGGGAGTATTGCTAATTATTTGCGTATGAATGGATACTCAGCAAACAGTAGTGATTATAGTAAAAGTGGTGATATCTATAAGGCTGTATATGCCTATAACCACGCAGATAATTATGTTATGGCTGTTTTAGAGTTAACTGAAAAAATTCGGGATAGGGTTAACAAAATCAAGAAATAAAATCAAAATGTAACATCAAAAGAGAGTTCTTTTTCTTTGCGGACGACTAAAACAGGAACGGTATCCCCAGGCTTTAGATTGCCCAGCCTTTCCATATATTCATATATGTTGTTTATGGTTTTGTTATTGATGGATTTTATGATGTCNCCCCTTTGAAGTCCAGCTTTCGCAGCTGGACCATCAGATTTNGATATGGCATCAATCTCTAAACCAATTTCCGTGCTTGTATAAGAAGGCATAATACCAAGNNTAACTCTAAGTTTTGGGACTGACANTTGAGGTTCTTTGGGTCCAGATTCAGAAAAAAGAGGAGGNGTTCTCGTTCTACCCAGGTGATATGTTACATCATAAATTAGACTAACAAGATCTTTTTGTCCTTTTATGTTAATGTGTTTCCATACATCATTTGGTGTGTGATAATCATCATNGAAACCAGAAAAGAAAAACANAACAGGAANATTCTCAGAATAAAAGGCGGCATGGTCACTTGGTCCAAATCCAGGTTTTGACATTGAAAGCGAAAAACTACGGTTTTTTGAAAGACTATCTAGTAGGGGTTTAAAAACTGGTGATGTCCCAACGCCGCCAACCATTGCTGTTGAATCCTTTATCCTACCAATCATATCCATNTTTATCATTGTGATTATGTTCTCTAAATCAACCGGTGAGTTTTTTACAAAATGTTTCGCACCNAANAAACCTTTTTCNTCAGCATCAAAACCAACAAACAAAACACTTCTTTTTATTCGGCTTCTGCTTGATGCAAGTTTCTGGGCAAGCTCTAGTAATCCTGCTGTTCCGGATGCATTGTCATTCGCGCCCGGATGAATTGCAAGGTTTTCTGGTTTTCTAGACCCCGACCCATGACCCCCCATTCCAATGTGGTCAAAATGCGCACCAACAAGAACATACTCATCCCTGTGTTTTCTGTTTCCACTTTTCAGCTCTGCAACCACATTTGCTGCCCTGGTTTTTGTTTCTTTAAGGTCAATGTTTGCNGAAATGGTTACACCTGTCATTTTAAAACCCACAGGCNCTCGAGACTTNTNCATGGTTTTCTGAATTGATTCTCTTGACCAACCATATTTTTTTAGTAGTTTTTCAGACACAATGTTTGAAAGATGGATGACAGGAATTCCAGAGTTTTTTTGTCCCTCTATAAATCGTTTGGGTTGCAACTNNTCATCNCCGATTTGAGAAATGAAAATAACACCAATTGCTCCATTNTCTCGTGCAACAAGGACTTTCTTTTGAAGAGACGAATGTGGTGCGAATTCCGAGTGTACATTATCTTTTTCTGGGCTA
Organism: Fidelibacterota bacterium; assembly: GCA_002718655.1. Taxonomy (GTDB): domain Bacteria; phylum Fidelibacterota; class Marinisomatia; order Marinisomatales; family UBA1611; genus NZWG01. The sequence goes on along the minus strand of PBFM01000025.1, from coordinate 47,331 downwards.
TGTCTCATAACGACTACCCAGTTTTCTTTCACATTTAGATTTTGGTAATCATTCCATTGTAGGTTGCCATTATCGATATTAAATCCATACCCTGCGAAAACCGCATTTCCGANAGCAGATGTGTTAGCAGAAAATCCTAGAGGAATATAATCCGTTTCTAGAATCAACGAATCACCGTTTACGGTTAAGGTGTTTTCCGTTCCCAGGTCTATGCCAGTAGTAATGTCAAAAGACTGAATATATGAGTTTTTCAAAACTGGCTTGAGACCATACGACTTAAANTCTCCCACCAAATAGGCAATTACATCTTTTGAACCTACAGANCCAGGGTATCTGCCCGCTCTCTTATCATGAGATAAAAAACGAATGTGCTTCATGATTTCATCTTCGGTTATATCTGCAGAGGCCTTGCTTTTTTTGCTCTGTACCAAGAACGTGCTGACCACAACCATAAAAGCGAAAAGGTATAGTACTAGATTATCCTGTTTCATTCTGATTTAAAATTTATGCGGAATTAATCGTACGCAAAAGATAAAGGAATTAAATTATTTTATAATGAACCAAGTTAAAATTAAAGTTTCGTCAAAATTTTTACCTGAAAGATCAAACCCGCTTAAATCTAAGTTTTTCTTTTCATATGCCGTAAACATTCACAATACAGCAAACATGACCGTTCAACTGTTGAGCAGATATTGGCGCATTACAGATGGCAATGGAAACTCTGAAGAAATATACGGCCCTGGTGTAGTCGGGCAAACCCCAGTTTTAAAACCGATGGAATCATTCAAGTATTCGAGTTTTTGCAGTATTGTAACGCCGGTTGGGTTTATGGAAGGGCGTTATAGAATGAATGATGGAAGGAAGGAGGTGGATGTTTTAATAGACGCTTTCCAACTTACCGCAAATGAGTATTTAAACTAGAAAAAAAGACACTAGTATGTAGTACCATGCTCCGAAAAGGTTTCTCTGCCGGGGGTAAACCGCCTACTAAGTGATTTAAAGCTCTTTTGATTCAATGAGCTTTCCCAGACTACTGCAAACATACGCGACTCCTCTTTTAGCCGGAGGATGTTCATCTTTACACTGGTCTGTGCAAACAAAATATACCTCTTCTAAGTTCTTTTTCCCTTTTTCATCATAATACGTCCAATTTCCAGTCTGATAGCCGATTTCATAATTTCCTTCATATTTTTTTTGTCCATTTGGGTGGAAGCCAGTCCATTTTCCGTGCGCCTTTCCCCTTTCATATTCTCCAACAAACTTTTTCTTCCCATTTTTATCCCAGCCAGTCCATGCTCCAGACATAAATCCATTTTTTAATACACCTTCCTCTCTTTTTTCCCCGCTTCTATATTTGTTAAAAGCTGGTCCATTATATACTTTTTGATTGAAATAAAAAAAGCTACTGTAATCATCACCCGTTATGTATTGCCCGCTCCTATCATATAACACCTCATCCATGTCAACTGGTGTTTTTGAAGAACAGGACACTAAAAAAAAGAATGAAATGAAAAATAATTTTATCATATGTGACTCAAAACATTTAGTAAAATCTAACAATCATTAATCAGATATACAAAAGACCAACTACCGGGTTTAATGTATGAATAAGGAGCAGCAATGGTTTCTGGGATGGTCGTTGGGTCAACAGGTCTAGTTGGAAAACATCTAGTGAAAGAAATGAGTGCCTCAGGTCGTTTTAATTCCATCATAGCTCTCGTAAGAAAAAAACAATTTGATCATGTTGCTGGCGTGGAGGAAAAGATCACAATCTTTTCTGATAATGAATCATTAGAAAAACTAAAAACAGTAGATCACGTTTTTTGCTGCTTGGGAACAACCATAAAAAAAGCCGGTTCGAAAAAAACTTTCAAAGTTGTAGATCTCGAGATTCCTTTTCAGCTCGCTAAATGGGCTGAAAAAAGAAAAGTGAAATCGTTCTCAATTATAACCTCAATGGGTGCAAACCCTAATTCAAAAATATTTTATAATAGAATAAAAGGCAGGGTTGAGAAAGAAATCTCTAAATTGTCAATACCAAAGATACATATTTTTAGACCTTCTCTTATTCTAGGAAAAAGGGATGAGTTTAGACTTGGTGAGCTTTGTGGGAAATCAATTTTTAAAATACTTTCGCCATTGTTAATTGGCTCGTTAGCAAGGTTTAAAGCAATTCATGCAAGAGACATTGCAAGGGGGATGTTGTTGCACCTAAGTGACCCAAGAGAGGGTGTTAAGATAATCGAGTCTAATTCAATATTGTTAAAAAATGGGGCTAACCCTAAGCATGATTAATGATTTACTTTTTATTCTATGATTATTTCATCCGCAAAAACCCATGTTCTGCCCCCTGAGCCAGGATGCCAATCTGGACATAGTTTTCTATTAATGGCTCTTATTCTGATGAATCGTGCAAAAACTTGCAAACCTGTTCTTTTTGCTTCAACCCTATTTGCAGAGCCGTTTTGAACACCATCCTTAAGATTGATTTTCTCAACCCTATTGAAATTGACGCCATCATCTGAAAAAGAGAGAATAGCCTCTAAAGGTAAGAAAATCCAAGACCCGTGTGATTCAAGAAACCCAAGCGTGATTGTTTGTATGTTCTGGTTTTCTTCAAGGTCAATAACGACATCCATGTTTTCCTCTTGCCAGCCTTGCCAGTAGTTATCGTTGTGTGCAGTTGAGCCCGTTAACCCATCTACCAAAGTCAAAGCACCAACACCCGGGTATCTATCGCTATGATTTGTGTTGTATGTTACTTTTTTTCCAATGGCCTTGCTAAAATAAACTGTTTTCTCTGATATCCTTCCTTTTTGTTTTTCATCAATAAAAAGGGAGGCTTTTATCTTTGTCTTTTTATCAATAACAATTGGTTTGCCATATACCATTGAGCTCTTATTCGGATCTGAACCATCTAACGTATATCGAATCACCTCACCGGGTTTTTCAGACACCAAAGATATTTGATGCCTGTTTTTTGTTTTGTTTGGGTCTACCTGTATTGAAACATGATAGCTTCCGGGAGCATGTTTCCACCCTAATTCATCAAACCTTTCTTGCAAAACTAAAACCCTGGTGTAAAAATCTTCGTAAGAGGTTTTTTCTGGACCGGTCCACAACACTTCTGAAAGTGCTGACATTCTTGGTAGAACGCGGTATTGTGCTCTTTCCGGGGTTTGTACATACTCTGTCCAAAGATTTCCCTGGGCACCAAGTATGTGTTTTCTGTAAGGCTCTTTTAGCTCATCAGGTATTGGGTTAAAAGAGTATACTTTTTTCAGGGTTGTGTATCCACCAAATGCTGCAGGCGAACTTTCTGGATCAGCCTGATAATAATCAAAATAGCAGTGGGATGTAGGACACATAATCACATCATGTCCTGACATTGCAGACTGTATACCTGCATCCATTCCTCTCCAGCTCATAACTGTTGCGGTTTTCGCAAGACCCCCTTCCAATATTTCATCCCACCCAAGCATCTTCTTCTTTTTTGAGATTAAGTATTTCTCAATCTTTTTTATGAACCAGCTTTGAAGCTCATGTTCATCTTTTAGGTTTTCATCCACTATTCTCTTTTGGCAATGCTCACATGTTTTCCAGTAGAGCTTGTCTGCTTCGTCCCCACCAATGTGAATATAGGGCCCTGGGAATAGCTCAACCACTTCTTCAAGGACATTTTCTAAAAACTTAAAAACCTCATCTTTCCCAGCGCAAAAAATATCTACATTTGGCCAGTAAGAACCTGATTGCACTGGAATATAATTACCATTACAAGAGAGTTCTGGGTATGCTGCAAAAACTTCAGAGGTGTGTCCAGGCATTTCAATCTCAGGTATTACCATAACACCTCTTGATTCTGCATGGGTCAAAATATCGTGTATTTCCCTTTTTGTATAATAGCCGCCATAGGTGGCAAGCTCATTATCGAATGCTGGTGATTGTTCTTTCCAGGGTTCGCTAGTTCTATCATCCCGCCATGCTGATTTTTCCATAAGTAGGGGGTATTTATCAATTTCAATTCTCCATCCATTATCATCTGTCAAGTGCCAGTGAAAAACATTCATTTTATGTAAGGCTATCATGTCGATATATGTTTTTATAAACTGAACATCAAAGAAGTGGCGTGATACGTCAAGATGCATTCCTCTATAGGCAAACACGGGTTTGTCTTCAATTTCGACCTTGGGTATGAACGTGTTCTTCGGTTTAAGTTTTGATTCAAGGCTAGCACCACATAATTGTCTAAGGGACTGGTATCCATAGAAAAGACCTTTGTATGAGGTCGCCCTAATCTCTATTACAAGATTCCCCTTGGATGATAAATAATACCCCTCAATTGGAATCGGATAATCTTCATCAATTGTTAAGTGTATTGTGTGAGGCCTCAAACTAGATGATTTGATTATTGGAAGCTCAATTATCGGGCTAAGTAATTCTTTTATTAGTTTTGCAACCGCAATTTCACTACTGTCTCCGTTCTCTGTTGCGATGTTTTTAATTTCCGAAAGGTCTACAAATCCATCAAAGACATTTAAAATGGCGGGCTTTGGTATGATATTGATTTTGCCCATATCTGAATTTATGTTTTTATTATTGACGCCACAGTTAAAAGATAGAAAAAAACACAAGATGAAGAAGGCTAAAATTTCGCGATAAGAAAACAAAACTTTCATTTTAAAGGCCTATTTTAAGTAAACAACCTTAATAGAATAATTAATCAAGTCAGAATAAATTGAAAAAAAATATATACCTGATGGCTGGGCTAATCCATCACCGTCTTCACCGTTCCAAAAAAAATAATGGTTTTTTTGTCCTTCGTATTCCTGCTTTTTTTCTAGAATTGTTTTTCCAAAAAGGTCAATGATTTTTAGCGTCACGTTATCGTCTGAATTAATTCTAAACTTTATCTTAACCCTTGAGTTGAATGGGTTTGGATAAACACTTTCTATGCCAAGGGATTCAGGTTTTTCTTGAATAACACCAGAGGTCACCGGTGTTATTTTTATTGCATCAAAAATCACGCTTGAGCCGACAGACTGTTCTGAAACTACGTCTCTTAATACAACCGCAAGTCGAGTGTCCAATGAAAGAAAGACTCTCTCCAATACGGAAAAACTACCGCTGTTTAATTGTTGGTTGAATTCTTGACTTGTTTTTGTGCTTGTCCCATTATCCTCCTTAATATATAATTCATAAATGGCTCCCGTACTCCCTTCTGAGTTTTCAGGCATGAAAACTTGAATGTCATGTTCACCTGCACTTTCTGCTTGAAATACCCACATTGCATAATGCGCGCTTTCATCGGTGTTCGTAGTTGGGGGTGCTGTCCAGTGGTCATTGTTATACCCAAAATTTGCATAAGACCAGTTTGGGCCATCAAATCTTAAAAAGCCATTTTCTCCATCATCAACAAACGAGTTTGTAATCCATAGCCAATCACTTCGATTAGACCGTACGTCTTCGTTTGGGTCTTCTTCCTCAGCCCACCATCCAACCGGATTTACAACATAGGGAAGCTCAGAGTCAAAAAACCAACTTCCTTTACGAACTTCAAAATGTAGATGGGCATCAACCGTGCAGCCTGTGTCGCCATTAAACCCTAGTGTGTCACCTGTTTCTACATTTTCACCTACTTGAACATTTAAAGGGTCAAGCATGTGAAGATAAACTGTGAAGTAATCGTTTCCATGTGCAATTATGATTGTGCCTTGGTTTCCATTGGGTGTAATTCCGCCAGGACACGGGTCTGCTGGTTCAGAAAACGATGCCCATATTACATATCCATCTGCAGGGGCAGTGATTGGATATCCGTACGGGATTTTAAAATCTATTCCTCCGTGTCCATCGTAGCAAGAGGTCCCCAAAATGCAACTTGGGTACATTATGTTTTCATCAAACCCGTAGCCATCGAACCTCAAAAAAAAACCATCTTCTGCGTAGGGTAGGTCGTGGTCTAAATTCTGAATGATTGGGTATTGTTCATTGCTTGGAGGGGGGTACGGGTGTGTTTCCAAAAAGGGTGTTTGAGACCTTAACAATGTAAACAAAAAAAAACTTTGAAATCTTTTACATGATCTGATGGATAAATTTTTCATATCGATATAACTTCTGTTCGAAATTACAATAACCATATTCAGTAATTGAAACTTAATTAAGGATAAAAATGTTTAAAAAGCACATGGTTTGGATATTTGTTTGTTTAATGGTGGGGGTCGCGAAAGGTGTAGACCTAGACACTACGTTTTCAGTTAAATGGAATAATGAACCGTGGGGTTCGGGTGGGTTGATACCTGCAGGACCACCATGGAATATGGTAGGGCCATTCGATTTTGACAATGATGGCTTTGGTGACTTTATTGTTTCTAGTTCTTATGCAGGTGAATATTGTAACGGTGTTTATCATTATGAGGCGGCAGCCAATGATTCAATAGAGTTACGATGGGTTTATACTTTTTATGACCTTAGCTGTACTTATGATGCGTATTCGAGCGTTGCTGTTGGGGACATAGATGGAGATAACAAAAAAGAAATACTTTCACTTGTTGATACTAGTCCCGGTGTTTCAGGTCAAAAAGGGTTGCAAATATTTGAGTGGGACAGCGACTCAATGTCCTTTTTATCTCAACCAACAATAACTTATGACATGGGCCTTGACAGTGTTTGGGAGGCATGCCAGATATATGCTGAAGACTTGGATGCAGACTCAAAAGAAGAAATAATAGTGTCAATAATGGACGGTCCTTGGTCTGAGCTTGGGACTGGAGGAAGTAGTAGAATGATGATATTTGAACTTGACACACTAGATGGAGATTCGGCTGTGTTTAATCTAGAATATCAAGATGAGGTTTGGACAAACTGGAGCGGATGGAATATCTCCGTTGGAGACCTAGACAATGATGGTTTTAAGGAGATATACACTGTTGGATATGAATATTTCCACATCATCATACATGAAAACACGGGTGAGAACCAGTATGAATACCAAACAGATTTTTATGTTGCCTCAGAATTTTACCAAAGGTCAAACCAGGGTATTTTAATAACAGATATTGACAACAACGGAGAAAATGAAATGTATTGCTTGACCTCTGGGGTTAATTCTTTATCAGGTGAGCTCATCAACCCTGGAAACTTTTTTGTTGTAGAGGGTGTAACCGATGTTAGCAACCTGTCTTACGCAAATTTCAATCTCTTTTCCAGCTACACCGGGGGGTTAAGAGGTGTATACTTAGGGAATGCAGATGGAGATGACAAACCAAATATTTATTTGGCAGGGCACTATAATGAAGCAGTATATGATTGGGAGTATAATAACGGCGACCCAACCAGTCCAGATAGCTATGAAGAGAAAATGGTGTTCTTAGACGATACAACCGATAACTACACACCTGGAAATGACCAGGGAAAATTACGAATAGCAAAAGTCTTTTCTGGCGATATTGATAATGACGGTTTAGGAGACATAGTGTTTTCATCTGCAAGCTTTGCAACCGATAAACCACAGCTTTATATGATAGAACACAATGGTGTGGAAGAGTTACATAGCGATCAAGAGACTTATGTTCCGAAGCCCCTTTCGATTGAACAAAATTATCCCAATCCATTTAATCCTGAAACACACTTTAGGTATGAACTTTCTGAACCTGGTTATGTTGCCCTAAAAGTTTTTGATATTCTTGGAAACCATGTGGTAACTATATATGAAGGTTTTAAAACTATTGGTGTGCATAAAACAAGGTGGGGAGGGGGGGACAAACAGGGCCAGGTTGTTTCTAGTGGAATATACTTTTACCAACTAAAGACAGATGGTTATTCAATTACAAAAAAGCTTGTCTTTGGAAAATAGTTAAACCGATTTGAAGTTAGCTGAGAAGAGTTTTTGTTAAAGACAAAAAAAAAACTTCTTTTATTTTTCTTGCTTTTCTTGGTGGTCGGGTTGTCCTGTTCAAAAGAAGAAAGAGCCGATAATTCTTTTATCATTGCAACCTATGACGATGTTAAAGACTGGGATCCAGCAACTGCATTTTCACTAGAAGTGTTGCCAATGTCAAACATCTATGAACCCTTGTTGTGGTATGATGCTGGAGTAGACCCCCCACGGTTCTTGCCCGGTCTTGCAACTTCTTATGAGGTGTCCTCTGATGGCTTAACCTGGGAGTTTAGTTTAAGAGAGGGGGTGTCGTTTCATGATGGAACACCTTTTGATTCTAAAGCCGTGAAGTTTGTGGTTGATAGAAACAAGAGTTTGTATGGAGGTGCGAGCTATATTTGGTCTAGCGTTGATGAGGTCTTAATGAAAGGGTCGAACAAAGTGATTTTTAAATTAAACTCTCCAGCGCCACTAGATAAAATTGTTAGTTCTCAATATGGAGCTTGGATGTATTCACCAAAGATTTCTTTAATTACAAAGGATTCTATGCAAAATGGTTATGCATCGGGAACAGGGCCATACAAATATAAAAGCTGGGATAAAAACAGAGCCATCGTTCTGGAGAAATTCGATAATTATTGGAGAGGATGGCACAGGTCTGACCACTATGAATCAATTATAATAAAGATTGTCTCTGAATCTTCAACCCGTTTACAGATGATTGAAAGTGGAATGGCAGACTATGCTCTCTTGATTCCCATTCAACTGCTAAAAAGGCTTAAGGATAACGATTTGGTTAGTGTATCTTATCGCCAATCTTGGATTAACCACTTTTATTTACTCAACACTAAAAAATATCCCACCAACAACGTTTGGGTTCGTCGTGCAATAGCCTCTGCAATGGATGTCAAGACCGTTTCCGATTATGTTTATCGCCATTCTGGAACGGAGGCGGCTGGAATTATCCCAAAGAACATACCTTTGTTTATGGCTCCTGATAGTCTTATTTCTTTTAATTTAGAAAACGCAAAAAAATATCTTCAGAGATCTAAAATAAAACCTGAAGACATTTCCATCAACCTGTCCTATGTTTCTACATCTGAAGAATATAGGCTCACGTCTTATATGCTAATGGACAACCTTAAAAAGATTGGAATAAACCTCACTTTAAACCCCGGACTTTGGTCAAAGAACTGGGATAAGGCAAGAAGATTAGAATCCGCGCCAAACATAATATCAATGGCTTGGTGGCCCACTTTGTCATCTCCTTCAGACTGGTTCTTTGGTTTATATAGAACTGAAGAGAATCCTATTTTTAATCTTTCATACTATAGTAATGAAATGGTTGACTCGCTCATGGATGTTGCGCTGAAGAAGGAGTCAACTGAACCAGCTTATTCAAGCAGTATGTATAAACAGATTCAAGAAGAGTTGATAGATGATTGCGTTGTCATTCCCGTTGTGGACCTCAGGGTTCAATCAGTCCACAAAAAAAACATCAAAGGATTACGCTCAAACCCAGCATATTCCACNCTACTTGTTTACCACCTAGGGAAAAAANAGTGGTAAAGTTTTTAATAATGAGGCTTGTCTCTTCAATATTCGTTTTATTCATTGTGATCACAATAACCTTTTTTATATCCCACCTACTCCCNGGTGANCCAACATACCTATGGGTTGGCGACCACCCAACTGANGAACAAATGGTGCGTGCTAAAAAAGAACTTGGTTTNGATCGTTCTGTGATTGAACAATATNTTTCCTTTTGCAGNAACATNGTCACTTTAGATTTTGGAATCTCCATTCGAACTCGGCAGCCAGTACTGTTTGAGCTTAAAAANAGGTTGGCGGCTACATTTGAATTGGTAACGGTTTCATTGTCAANTGCGATGTTTTTGGGGTGCCTGTTAGGGTTTGTGGCTGCCATNAAACAAAACACAAGGCGTGACCATTTCATTAGAGCATTTGGATATGCCGGACTGTCTTTTCCTGTTTTCTGGCTTGGCATGGTTTTACAGTTATTCTTTTTTGGTGTTCTAGATTGGTTTCCATTGCAAGGTAGACACTCGGGTTTAGTTGATACTGAAGGCGCAAACCAGAGTAGGTTTCTATTATTAGACTCCTTGCTATCTGGAAACCTGGCTTTGTTTTATGATGCCTTGAGGCATGTTTTTTTGCCAGCATTTACAATGACCCTTGGAGCCCTAGGGGTCATAATAAAGACAGCGCGTTCATCAATGATTGAAGCTATTTCAGAGCCCTTTTTTAAAACTTATTCATCATATGGTTTTAGCCCCTTAGAGACGGTAATGCATTCTGCATATAAAAACACTCTTATGCCAATTTTTACAATAGCAGGGCTAAGTTTTGGCACCATGCTAGGAGGAACTTTTCTTGTGGAATCCATATTTGACTGGCCTGGCCTAGGCCATTTTAGCGTTCTATCTGTTCTAACAAACGATTTTCCATCAATTATGGGTGTTACCATATTATACACTTTAACATACATTATTATAAACCTATTTATTGATTTAGCATATTTTATGATAGATCCTCGTATCCAAAACTAATCTAATGGAACATTTCAGAAATCTTATAAAAAACAAATCCTCTTTGGTTTCCATGCTTTTTATTTTTTTCTTGCTTTCTTCCTCTATTCTTATTCCATTTATTTCCCCTTATGTAGATGATATTAATGGTGCCGTTAATTTCAAAAAAGCTGGACAACCCCCGTCGTTTGAACATTGGTTTGGAACAGATGTGGCGGGTAGAGACATGTTTACCTTAACAATCAGATCAGGTCTTTCTTCATTTAAAATTGCTGCTGGGGTTGTTATTGTTTCTATTTTGATTGGGGTTCCAATAGGGCTGTTCTCTGGTATTTCAAGTAGGCGCGTTGATGGTTTTATTATGAGAATTAATGATGCTCTACTATCATTTCCGCCATTGATACTCCCCTTTCTCATAACTACTGCACTTGGGCCATCAACAAACCATGTCATATTTGGGATAGCAATATCTTGGTTTCCATGGTATGTTCGTATTGCTAGAGCGCGAGCCATGGTAATTAACTCTTTGGGTTTTGTTTTGATGTCAAAAAGCATGGGGGCGGGGAAGTTGTTTGTTTTAATGAAACATATTCTTCCCAACAGCATTTCTCCTGTTTTAGTTCAGGGAACCATGGATGCTGGATATGCGATATTGACAGCAGCGGGGCTATCATTTATAGGGCTGGGTGCACAACACCCAGAAACTGAATGGGGCTTATTGCTAACCCAATCCAGAGCCCAGTTTATGAACAACTGGTGGGAGGCTGTTTTCCCAGGTTTGTTTATTGTTTTTACGGTTGTTTCCTTTAATATTATTGGTGATCAACTTAGATATTCTTTGAATCCTAAAGAGGAAATAAGTGATGGGTGATCTACTCGTTAGCGTTAGTGGTTTAAGCATAAAAACTAACGATGAAAGCTCCCCAACTACCATTTTAAATAATGCTAGTCTAAACATTCGCAAGGGCGAAACGATTGGGTTGATTGGAGAAACAGGTAGTGGAAAAAGTGTTTTTGGATGTGCTCTTGTTGGCCTCCTGCCTGATGGGTGCCACATTTCTAGAGGAAAAATAATTTACGAACCAAACCCAGGGCTTGACCTCACGACAATAAGGGGCCGTAAGGTTGCAATTATTTTTCAGGACCCCATGCATTCACTTAATCCGTTACAAACAATAGGCAAGCAGATAAAAACCATTCTATGTAAAAGATTTGACAAAAACAAAGAAAGCATTGATGAAATAACAAGAAAATGGTTGAGGCGAGTCAAGCTAGATAAAACAACAAGCGTTATGGAGCGTTACCCACATCAGCTGTCAGGAGGACAGATGCAAAGAGTTATGATTGCGCTCTCATTATCCATAAACCCAGAACTTGTTATTGCAGATGAAATAACAACCGGATTAGATGCAAAAACCAAGTTCGAAACATTGAAACTATTGTTTTCATTGCAAAAAAAGTATGACGTTGCAATCTTATTTATTTCACACGACATGAACGCTATACAAAACTATTGTCATCGCGTTGTTATGATGAAGTCAGGAAAAATTTCCAAAAGGATTAATAACAAAAACAAACAAGCAACCCACAAAGAATTAGTTGGTGGTACAAGTGTTGTTTTAGAAGACAAAAACCAGAAGATGGTTCTTTCGGCTTTGAAATTAAACAAAACATTTATTAATAATGGAGCTGAGCAAAAAGCTCTTAGAGATGTGTCGATAAATGTTTATTCTGGTAAGACACTAGGTGTAATCGGAGAATCTGGAAGTGGTAAAACAACCCTTGTAAAAACCATGCTAAACCTGCTTGATAGAGACTCTGGAGACATAAAAATCCATGAGGGTAACAGCATAGAATTGCTTAACAAACCTAATAATAAGATAGGGGCTGTTTTACAAGATAACACAGGTTCAATAAACCCAAAAATGAAAATAAGGCAGGTCCTTTATGAGCCTTTGGATTTAATTGGAATTGCAGATAAAGAGACAAGAGAAAGAAAAGTATCTGAAAAAATGAAGGATGTCAGGTTAAGCAAAGAGCTTTTAGATCGCTATCCTCACACCTTATCCGGAGGACAAAGACAGCGAATTTCACTAGCCAGAGCTTTATTGAGTAATCCTAAGGTAATAATATTTGATGAACCCACATCTGCACTAGACAGTGGTATCCAGAAAAAAATAATTAAATTATTGAAATCACTACAAAAGGAGAAAAAATTATCATATCTTTTCATATCTCATGATTTGCATGTGGTATCAGAAGTAGCAGACACCATTGCAGTTTTATATAATGGTGAGATAGTAGATTTTGGGGCAGTATCAAAGATATTAAAAAACCCAGAGCACGAATACACAAAAAAACTAATAGACTCTTTTCATATGGGAAAAAAACAAAGACACAAATGAAAAATCAAATCACTATCGCTTCAATACAGATGTATTGCTTCAGGGAGAAAAAGAAAAATCTTGAAGCGATGGAAGAATGTTTGCAGAACATCAAAAATTCATTTTCTGATGTTAAGCTTGTGGTTTTTCCAGAGCTTGCATTGCAGGGGGCTCAATCTGATGTAAACAATCTATCAGTAAAGATACCAGGTCAAGCAACAGATGTTTTCTCGCTTTTAGCAAAGAAACACCAAATTTGGATAATCCCGGGAAGCATTTACGAACGATCTGGGAACGAGGTGTTCAACACAACACCCATCTTCTCACCCAATGGAGATTACGTTGGGAAATATCGAAAAAGATATCCGTGGCGCCCCAATGAAAAAACAACGCCTGGCAATAAACCATTTGTTTTTTCGCTTGATGGCCTTGGTAAGGTTGGAATTATGATATGTTATGACCTGTGGTTTCCTGAGGTGGCCAGAGATCTTGTTAATCAAGGCGCAGAACTCATCATTGTTCCAACAATGACAACAACTGGTGATAGGCCTCAAGAAAAAATCATTGCTAGGGCAACTGCAATAACCCAGCAGTGTTATTTGGTGTCTTGTAATGGTGTTGGTTATGGTGGTGTTGGTGGTTCGCTGATAGTCGACCCAGAGGGTGGCGTGTTGCAGGAAAGCGGGGAAGGACCATCCATCCAAACGGCTATAGTTGATTTTGAAAGAGTGCGCGCGGTTAGAGCCAAGGGAATTGCAGGGGTCACCAACCCCATAAGAGATTTCAAAGAGAACACACAGATTTTCTCTGTTTACAAGCCAAAAACTGAAAAAGAATAGGATTGTTGACATGTATGATTTAAACGAATACTATGAGATTGTTTATTCAAACACTGTATTAAGAAGTCTGGTCATAATCATTGCATCTGTGGTGGTTGCAAAAGCAACAGATTTCGTTTTTACCATTATGTTTAACAAGTTAGTCCAAAAGTCTAAAACAACATTAGACGACAGAATTCTTCAATTGCTTCACAAACCTATATTTTATTCAATTCTATCGATAGGGTTTATTCTTTCAATTAGAACTGCTTTGTTACCAGAATACATTGAATTTTCCATTGTTGGGTGTTTAAAGACCGTTACTATTATTATATGGTTATATGTTGTCTCAAAGATTTTAACAATGTCTACTGATTGGGCATCAAAACAAACTGAAAAAAACAAAGTATTACAAAAAAACACACTGCCCCTTTTCAACAATTTAGGAAAAATAGGAATTGGTATTTTTGGAATATATTTCATCTTTCTTAGTTGGGACATTAACATAAATGGTATTTTGGCATCTGCTGGGGTATTGGGGGTTGTGTTGGGTCTCGCTGCTAAGGACACCGTATCTAACTTTTTTGCAGGAATATTTCTTTTGGCTGATGCACCATACAAAGAAGGAGACTATATTCTTCTTGATACTGGGGAAAGGGGCTATGTTAAAAAAATGGGACTAAGGTCTACGCGCTTTATGACTAGAGATGATATTGAAATTACAATTCCGAACTCTGTGATCGCATCATCAAAAATAGTAAACGAAAGTGGGGGGCCAAATGAAATAGAAAGGGTACGCATTACGCTTTTGGTGTCTTACGGTTCGGATTTAGACAAGGTTAGAACACTACTAATTGCAATAGCGGAAGGCGAAAACAATGTAATGGAAAACCCTAAGCCAAGAGTTCGTTTTAGAGAGTTTTCAGACCATGGACTAAAGCTCCAACTACTCTTTTGGATTCACAACCCTGAAATCCGTGGTGTGACGGTAGATGCCGTGAACACTCAGATATACAAACAACTATCTAAAAATGATATATCAATACCCTTTCCAACAATGAATGTTAATTTGTCAAACAGTTTAGACTAGCGGCGTTTTTGGCTAAGCCTTAATTGAGTTAACGGAGTTCCTCGTTGCGGCGTAATTCCACCCTCTTAGGGTAAGTTGAATGTTAGTATGCGTAGACTCCATTGGCTTATCTTTTCCTGAGTATAGTTGAATCAGAATCGATTTCCGTTCATGCTTTGATAAGTTTGGTTTGGAACCATGCAGTGTGCAGCAATGAAAAAAAAGAACATCTCCTTTATGTGCGCTTATTGGAGTTGCTGTCTCTAAGCTGTGTTTACCATGAATTTCTGTTATTTTTGAATGTCCGTCGGACCCGTTGACATTTCCCATCATATGCGACCCTTTAACAATTCGGATTCTTCCCATTCCTTTTTTGCAGTCTGAAACAAACACCACTGCTGCTATCATTGAGTTTTTTTCGGTTGGGAAATATGACCAATCTTGATGTAGTGGAAACGCCGCTCCATGCATCGGTGGCTTTGAGAACAGCTTTGTGTGGTGTAGGATAATATCCTTTCCAATAAGCAACTCTGCAATATCTAGCAATTTTTCATTTTGAATCATTTTTAACATTTTAGAAGAATAGCTCTGTACATTGTGCGTGTGAAGAACAGAAGTGTCAGAGGTTTCATATTTTTTTATAAGTTTGCTATTCCATCGGGCATTGATGTTTTCGCTGCTAACTTTGATTTGACCTATGATTTTATCAAAATCCTTTTCATAGGTTAATATTTTATTTTTGTTAAAAATGTTTTTTGCAAGAAAATATCCATTTTTGGAAAATTGTGAATACAAATCTTCACCCACAACTAGGCCTTGTAAATAATTGGTGAGACATTATCATCATTAAGGCTGTTTAAATATGAGGAGTTTTCACCTTTTAGTTTTATTTGTTTTGCGCTTTCTGTACAAAAATGAACGACCATGCCAACACGCGGGGCATCTTCTTTATTCCCTTCTGATGAATGATATGTTAGAGATGAGTGGATACTGACCTCGCCCTTATCAAGAGTGCTACGTACAATATTCACTTTTTTGTTTTTTTGTTTTAGTATTTTATCTTGTGCTAAAAGATTTTTATCAAAAAAATCTAAACCACTTAAGTCTTTCCAGTGGTTTGACCCTGGTATGAACCTAACGGGTCCAGAGTTCGAACATACATCCGAAAGCGCTATCCAAGCGGTATACAGACCTTTTTTGCTCCAAAAAGGCCAATACTGCGAATCTCTATGCCAGCCGGCATTACCACTATCTTCTTTACTTTTTGGTTTCCAAACTACTTGGGAATGCCAGATTTGTATTTGTTTCGCGTTAGTCACGGTTGCAAGGCACGTTCCAAATTGTTTATCTGTTACCAGGTTCCAAACGGCCCTGTTACATAGATGAGGTTTGTCAATTTTTATGATGCTATTGATATCATCGCCAAGATTCCAAAATCTTGTTTCTGGACAAACCCCGGTCTCATATTTGCCATTAATCACGCTCCAAAGACCATTTCGAGCTGATAAAACCGCACTATTTGAAAAAGTCTTAGGCAAAAAACAAAACCCGTGTTCTTTTAAGTTGTATGTTGTGCCTACGCTCATATGTTGCTCTTTTTCATTGTGCGATTAACCTTCATTTCTGTACAATGACTTTACCCAGTCGCTATCTTGGTCGGTCATCAGCTCTCCCAGTGTAGATGCGATTTCAACTTGTTTTTTATTTCTCTGTCCTAATAAAACGCATCCCGTTGGACAGTCATTAAAAAGAGAGTCAACAACACCACGCATTTCTGGATATGGATGTCTATCAAACCTTTCTTTTAACATCACTTTATTGTGTTTCATTTTATCAATTATTTCCTTGTCTGCAAATTCTTGTATTCCCGACCTGTGGTCACCTTGCTCAAAAGACGTGGGCACATTATATTTTCCGGTTAAAAGCCCGTGTTTTATTGGAGAAAAAAAACAGACTCCAATATCGTTTTTATCTACATAGGATTTGAGACCTGATGTTAAATAATCATCATCCATTACGTTTCTGTAGGGTTGTATCACCGCAGGGTCACATCTTTCTATGTATTTTAGTATTCTGGAACTTGACCAGTCTGAAAGGCCAATAAATCTTGTTTTCCCTTTGTTCTGGAAGTCTTTTATCGTTTCTAGCGCCCCTTCAAAATGTTCGTCATCTTTTCCAAAGTTACAATGATGGAGGTAAACCAGGTCTATGCAATCCGTCTTTAAATTGTTTAAAGACCTCTCTAGGTTTTTTAGCATGTGTTTTGGTTCATACCAATAAGAGTAGGGCCCCCTATCCCAACCAACCTTTGTAGCTAAAAAAATTTCTTTTCTTGGAACCCTGTCCCACATTTTTCCTATTATGGTTTCTGACTTACCTTCTCCATATACATCTGCTGTGTCCCAGTGATTGATACCATTTCCCCATGCGTTTATAAGAACCTCTTCAGAATCACCATCTTTTTGTCCTGCCCAGCCTACAGGATGTTTTCCAACCATGTTTGCACCACCAAAAGACCATGTTCCAAGGCCAATAGCAGAAACTGGGGTTTTTGTTTTTCCTAAAATAAGTTTTCTCATAAAGACCTTAATTATTACTTTTCGAAATTAAAAAAAAGGCAGGTAACTTTCTTTAGAATTATGAATGATAAATTAAAAACAATTGACATAGGTCATTCTAACTTTAATCTTGAAAAAGCGCAGACGACACTCGAAACAACGGTCAGTCAAGCTTTATATGAAGGAAGTTTTCGAGCAATTAAAATAATTACTGGACATGGGACTGGTCGATTAAGAGACTCAGTAAGAGAGTGGTGCTCTGAGCAGGATGGGCGATTTCAAGCTATTATTTTTGGTGAAGAATACGACATGTTTAACAGCGTGGCTGTAGACATGAGAGAAGACTGCAACCTTAAAAACGATTCAGAATTTGGAAGAAAAAACAGTGCGGTAACCTATATTTGGTTATGGTGAAAATGGAAAAAAAAGCCATGCAATTATTGTTTTCTAATTAGAATAATGATTAAAGATTCAACAAAATACGATTATCTATTTAACAACGTAATCCCCAACTCCATTGATGGGATAAGGATATTTGGAACTAAAGACAAATATATAAAGCCACAAGATTATGCTAGTGTAACGGATGAGGAAAACAGAATTTGGTCCGAACTCTTTCAAAACCTCGAGCCCCTTCTAAACCAATATGCATCTAAAGAATATTTGGTCGGAATAAAATCACTCCCCATACCAAATAATAAATTTCCAAATGTTGAATCTGTTTCTAAGTTGATTAAAAAATCGACAGGGTGGAGCCTTTTGCCTGTGGCGGGGTTTTTAGATGAAGAGCTTTTTTTTGAGGTCAACCATAAGCGGCAATTTCCCGTAACAGACATAATAAGAAAATCATACAGGTTTAATGAAAAATATTCTAATCGTGAAATAAAAAACAATAAAGGATATACTCCTGAACCAGATATATTCCATGACATTCAAGCTCACGTTCCATTCTTGATGGATTATGACTATGCTAGGTTTATGTGGGAAGTTGGGATGGTTGGTTATGATATAATAAAGGATAAAAAGGGACTTGGAGAAGACCTTGTGGCACACAACCTTAAGAGGCTGCAAAACTTTGCCTGGTGGACATATGAATTTGGTTTAATAAAAAAACAGAAAGACTCCAATTTGCTTCGCAACATAAATAATGATATTGACTATGAGATATATGGGGCGGGAATAATATCTTCTTTCGATGAAGTTAACAATGTCATACGGTGCGCCAAGGGACATTCCTCAAAGTCTAAGTTTTTGCCTTATGATATAGAAGAGCTGATGTTAACATGCTTTGATTATAGCCATATTCAAGACCGATATTATGTAATTGAATCAATGGATTTTCTATATAGCTCGTTTAAGAAGAACAAGGAATTGTTTTACTTTGAGGGTTAGGGCTTTAAATCTCCAAATTATTTATTGTTTTTTAGTCTTAATATTTTGTTGTGGTGACAAGACATATCAAAAAATGGCCATGCTAGAACCAGAATCATTTCTGTTGCTGGAGGATTCATTGCGAGAAAACGGGTTGTCAAGGTCAATGACAAAATTATTAATAGACACCCATGTGGAACTTGGCATGAAGGATTTTGAATCAAAAAAGTATTTGGAGGCAAGACAGCACTATTCAAAAGCAATGGAATACTCTAAAGGTGACACGTTGCTTATGTATTACCACCTGCTTTCTGATGGAAATATTTTATATCAAACCGGCAACAAAGACAAACTTTGGGATGCTATCAAGGTTTTTCATGAGGCGGCAAGGCTTAAACCTAGGCTAGGTACTCCTTATTATTATATAGGACTATCATATCACAGAATTGGAGATAAGGACTTTGATCTTATAATTGAATCTTTTGATAATGCACTAGACCGTGAACTTTCAAATGAGTTAAGAATAAAAGTAGAAAAAAGTCGTGGTCTTGCAATAGAAAGAGAAAGGCGGTTGAAAGAGTTTTGGAAATGAAGAAGAGCACCAAAATATGGAAAATCACCTATGTCTTTAAATTCTTGACACATTGGTGATTTTGCATTAAAATCTTGTATCTTTAGCGCATTTTGTTGCTAAAAGTGTTCATAATCCGAGGTAAAACAATGACACTATTAATAAGTAAACAAAGGCGATTTNTTATCGCTACAGTCACCCTTNTGTTTTTGGGAACAACAGTGCTTGACGCAAAGGGGAAGCTATCTTTATCTGGCAGNGTTGTTGATACAGATGGGAACAAGGTCAAGGACGCACTGGTNACCCTTTTGCTTGATGGCGAGGTTGTTTCAGAAGAAGAAACGGGTGGTAATGGAAAGTTCAAGATCAAGAAACTAGCTGAAAGTGAATATGTTCTTCAGGTAACCCATGATGAACTAGGAAGTACGGAAAAGATAATTGCACTTACCGATAAGACAGAACTGGGAGACGTCTTTCTTTCCATTGAAAAACCAAGAGCCCTCATAGCAGAACAACAAGAACAGCAGGAGCAAACATCCGCAGACGCAAAAAGCGAACAACCAGATGCTAGAAGAAGCGCAATGCAGCCAGACAGAATATCTGTGACCGTTCCGCAAACAATGGAGGCTATGGGAAGCCCAAGCAAAGATTTTATTATAAATGAGTTAAATTTTGAAATAAAAAAGCTTTCTGCGGAATTCAAGCACCTTACACAAGAAATTGACGACTTAAAGGCTCTGAGTAAAATGTGGGTCAATCCGTTGACAATTTATTCTAAAGAGATTATTCTCAAGAACGGAAGCACTGTTTTTGGTAAAATTATTTATCAAGACGATAAATCATTAAAGGTTGAAACACTCGTTGGATACTTAATTGTTGATAGGGCGCAGGTGGTAAGGATTGTAGATAATGTTATTACCGAGGATACGCAAGAATATGTTCCCGAGCAAATTCGTGATAGTTATGCACCACCACCCATGCCAAAACTAGCACAACCCCGCTACACTTCTGCAAATAATTCAGCGAGAAATGCAAGCGCAAAATTTTCAGCCAACTGTGTTCTTGTTGGTAACATATCAGAAAAAAAAGATGGCCAGGGGAATATTATCTTTGATGGTGAAATAAAGAATATTGGAGGACGCCGTGCTGATTTTGTAAAGGTAGACTTTGTTTTTAGAAAAAATTGGAGTGGAGAAACTAAAACTCTTACTACGTTTGTGAAGGGTTCATATAACACCTTTGATACTGGCATAGTTTCGGACGCAAGCCTCCTCCCTGGAGCAGTTGGTAAGTTTGACTTGTATGTGCCGCAGGATTTCGGTGCATTCATTGGGTATTCTTATGTTATTGATTGGGAGGAGTATCAGTAAGCAATTTGCTTTTTAGCAGTTTAACCATGAAAAACAAAAAACATAGAATCATAATTATATCTGCACTAATAACCAGTTCTTTTGTATTGGCTGGAGCTAGGGTTGCCAATACTCGTCCTGGCTTAATGATGCGCATACCCACCTCTAGCAATGTGAAGACACCTTATTTGTTTCGTACTGGAGTTTCAACTGAGTTTCACAACTTCAATCCCTTTAACACCGCAAAAGGTGCATTTTTTGAAATTGAAATGGGCAAAGGTTTCAGTGGTGGGTTTTCGGCCGTAATACCGGGTGACACAACTAGGTTAAGCAAATTAAAAGAGTCGCAATACAATCCCCCAGCAGAATTTGGGTTTCATTTTCAGCAAAGATTATATGTATATAATGACATTTCTGTTTCTGTTGGGCTCCAAGATATTGTTTTTAGAAGTGACCAAACAAAAGAGGAAATGCTAAGTCTTAATACAAGCTTATTATCTGCTTTTGTTGTATTATCAAGTCAAAAAGATTTGGGAGAATATAAGTTTAATACATATTTTGGTTTTGGAACAGGTGGTCTGGCACCTGTGATGGCTGACACTCTTGATGCTGAGTATCAAGATGGAAAGCTTGTTCAAGATACGTCTGGAACAACCGCAGGCGTGTTTGTAGGTTTTTTGATGAAAACCCCGTATTTTTCTAGGCGGGGTGGAATGGATATTGTGGGTGAATTCGATGGGACAGGTGTCAATGTGGGACTCCGCATCCCCCTTACCTCGGATTACCGCCTGAACTTAGGGTTCACCCACATGGAAAAATTACCTGAGTGGGGTAATAGATATTGGTCTGGACATCCGGGGTTTACTGTTGGCCTCGATTTTGCCGTACCCAGAGATCCAAGACAACGAATTCAACAAGGGCCTTCTGGGCCTACAAATATATATGGATCAGATGGTGCATCGATTCCCCAGGGAGTAGAAACAATGTCTTTGCATAGAGATTCTACTATTACTATGGCAAATGTAGCAGTTTCAACCCTTAGGGATTCAATGGCGCTTATGAATAATGAGATGAGAAACCTACTTGTACGTTTGAATGCAATGGAACAAAACAGTCGCTTTTTGTCTGATTCATTAAGTTCACTTAAGCTTGAAACTAATATTTCAGAAAAAAATATGAATGAGGCAATGCGATATTTATCTCGCTCTTTAAGATATTTTTATGCAGGAGATTACAGGGAAGCGCTAAAAGAGGTGGACCTAGCTTTAGAATTAAATCCTAATTTAGCATTGGCCTATGCAAGAAGAGGGTCGATTTATTATAAATTAGGGGATGTTCAAAGAGCAACAATTAATTGGAATCTTGCTTTA
This sequence comes from Fidelibacterota bacterium, assembly GCA_002718655.1. Taxonomy (GTDB): domain Bacteria; phylum Fidelibacterota; class Marinisomatia; order Marinisomatales; family UBA1611; genus NZWG01. The sequence goes on along the minus strand of PBFM01000025.1, from coordinate 25,419 downwards.
CGCTTAGATCCTGAGTATACTGATGTGAGAAATATACTCAAAGCTCTTAATGAAAATAAATTAAAATCAGCAAGCTTTAACGAGGAGTGACCTTATGGATATTGCTCTAATTATTGGTGTAATTTTAGGAATGGCGTTTATGATAGGCAGTATTGCCTATGCCTTATTTGTAGAGGGTGCCGCTGGAGGTTTTGGCAACTTTATTTCTATACCTAGTTTTGGAATTGTTTTTGGGGGTATGCTAGCATCTGTTATGGTTGCCTTCCCAATGTATCACGTCGCAGCTCTTGGAAAAGCTATTGGTGCTGTATTAAAGCCAGCAGATGATAAGATGGGCCCTTTGGTTGATGAGGCATGTGAGGTGGCCGAGTATGCTAGAAAAGGACCAAGTGATTTAGAAAAAGCAGTAGATACTATAAAAACATATTTTTTTAAGGATGGAGTACAAATGGTAGTGGATGGCTATTCTTTAGATGAGGTGACGGATATTTTAGAAACACGAATCGAATATCGTGAAAAAAGAGAAAAGGTGCAAACCGACATGTTAAAAGCAATGGGTGATCTTTCTCCTGCTTGGGGAATGGTAGGAACCCTGATTGGTCTTGTTCTTATGTTAGCTGGTTTTGGAGGAGAAGGTGGAGCTGATAATCTTGGAGGCGGTATGGCAGCGGCCCTTATTACTACTTTGTATGGTGCGGTTTTTGCAAACTTGTTTTTTTTACCAATGGCACAAAAAATGGGCAATAAAACGACTCAGACATCAATGTCTGCCAATCTTCTTGTAGAAGCAGCGAGGCTTATCCATCAGAAAAAACACCCTATAATTGTACGTGAAAAACTCAATTCATTTATTCCTCCAGCGGAGTGGAAGCGAGAGTAGTGTAAAATGGGAATGACACCCGGAGAAAAGAAAGCCTGGAACAAGGGCTTTGAAGAGGGGGTAAATTCTGTCGAAGAGGGTTTGCCTGGGTGGTTTGGTACTTTTGCCGATATGATGACGCTCTTGTTTGCATTCTTTGTTCTTTTGGCGGCTATATCAACTATGGATCCAGTAAAATTACAAGAGATGGCAAATTCACAGGGAAAGTCACTTGGTAGCAAAATAAAAGCAGAAGGGAAAGCAGAGGAAGAGGGCGAATTTGAGCCTATTGAAAACTTGGCTCAAATGAAAAAAGAAATGCAAGAAGCTATTGAAGAAATGAAAAAAGAAAATCCTGCTGGCGATCCTCCAATTGATATTGAAACTAGCTCCAAGGGGCTTATCGTTAACATAAAGGGAGACTTTGCTTTTCCCTCTGGTAAGGCTGATATGAAAAAGGAGCTCGAAGAATTGTTAAACACAGAAATAATCCCAAGAATTCAGGCAAGTCCGTTTCAGGTTGAGATAGCGGGTCATTCTGATAGTGACCCAATGCCAAAAAAATGGCAAAAATTCTACAAAAGCAATTGGGAGCTCTCTGCTGCTCGCGGAGCAACGGTTGTAAGGTATATTATTGAAAAGGGAGTTCCCGCTCCAAGACTTTTAGCGGCTGGATATGGTGATTGGTATCCAAGGGGGATTGACAGTGTTAAAAAAGCAAACCCAATGTATAATCCCTTAACATTGACGTGGGAAAAGCCGATTGTCAGAGTGGACAAAGATGGAAATGAAAAGATAATGCCAACAGTGCTATCGTTAAACAAAACCAAAAAACAAAGAGCTGCAAACAGAAGAATTCAAATTACATTTATTAATCCACCCCACCATGGAAAAGGTAGGTCTGGGACTAGCTATGAAGATTAAAGATTTTACAATGCGGAGTAAAAACACATACCAAGGAGTTTCACATGAACAAGGGTAAAAAGTATATAACACCCATTATTGGGTTTTTGACTGTTGCGGTTTTGTTATTTGGACAAGGCGCTGGCTATCTATCCCAAAAATTAATGGTGGAAAATGACATAAGAGACAGAGTAAAAGAAGCGCTTTCAAGGGTTATTGATTCTCATAAATATGTTATAAATGTTGATGTGGATCTGGAAATAATGGATGAAGTAAATGAACAAATAACCGTCTTTGCGCCCCGGGAAACCAAAAACAATCAAGTAAATGAAGTATCTCCAGCAGAGAAAACAGCAGAAGCTCTTGTAAAAATTCAAGAAAAAATGGCTCAAGAAACTGTTTCGGAAAGAGATGTATACGCCGTTGGCCTTCCTATTCCTGGTTTCGAAGTAGATGTTGTTCAGCCCAAAAAGAATACGATGCCCCTTACAGAAACCTCTCCAGTTTCTCCTAAAACGATGAACCCAATCGATAAGCCAGCAGAGCAGGTGGAAGGAGAAGAAAGGGAAGTTGTTGATAAAGTGCTGTCTAGAAAAAGACCTTCGAGAGCCCTCGTTAAAAGAATGGACCTATCTCTTATTCTTCAAGAAGGAGCTGCTCCTGAATTAATAGAAAATATCAGGCAGCTTACGATGGCTGCTTCCAAGTTTGACAGGGACCGTGGAGATAAATTAACCATAATGACAGCCAGTTTTAAGGAAAGAAGAGACCAAAGGTCTGCAGAACAAATTATGCTTAAAAACATCGCTGAGAAAATTGATTTGCTAGAACAAAAACGTGCTTCAGAATCAACAGATTGGCGAGAAGATATACAAAATTATAAAGATGAAATTACTTTGAGAAGAGAGGAGGATTTAAAATTATTTGAGACACAACTTGAGGAACTAGATAAAAAAAGATTATTGGAAGCAGCAGAATATGAAAAGAAGGAACTTGAAAGAAAAGATTCCATTAGGAACTCAAAACTAGAAACTGAGATTCTAGCGCTTAAAGACATGTTGTCTTTAAATGATGTAAAAGAAAAAACACAGTCGAAACAACTTGACTCAACACGATTTGCCATGCTTGATAATGAACTTCAAAGTTTAAGAAAAATGTTGTTACGGGCGATGCTACAGGACTCTATAGAGGCTCAAAAACAAGCACAGGCTAAAATAGAGCAAGAGCTTGCTTTAAGAGAACAAGAAAAAGCAGATAGAGATTCATTAATAGCTGAAAAAATTGCCGCTCTTGATGCCGTGCAAGCAGATCTTAGTGCGCTAGAAGCAGAAGCATCAAAGGGTATGGATACTAAAACTATTATGCTTGTTGCCTTTGGACTTGTAATCATTGCCCTTATTGTAATGATTGTACTGCAAAAACGAGCTGGTCCCGTTCACGGTTATCCACCCGTTCCTCCCTATCCTTATCCTCCACCAATGAAAAGGAAAAGGAGAAGAAAGAGAAATAAAGGAAAAGAAGATAAAAAAGAAACTGAGCCAGTAATAAATGAAAAAGAAGAAAGCCCTGCTTCTACAGATGAAAAACAACCAGAAGATAATAATGAGGTAAAACAAGCAGATGAATCCGTTCCCGGAAATGATGATTTAAACAATGGAGAAAGCATATCATTAAGCGATGATCCAAATGTATTAAAAAGCGAAATAGATGATATCCGAAAATCTGTGGTCTCAATGAGTGTTGGACAGCCGGGAAGAACCTCAACTATTGTTAAAGAATGGTTAGAGCAACCCGCGCCCGAAGGTTCATCAGCAGACGCTGAAGAACAATCTTCTGGTGATACCGATGGTGGGGATGAAGAAAATACAAGCGAATAAATAAGCTGAGGAAAAAATTATGATAAATGACTATCAAATGCTTTCAGGCCTTCAAAAGGTCGCCATTTTATTTTCTGTTGTTGGAGAAAGTTTGGCACTATCATTAATCAAGGGCTTATCAAAAACAGAAATCAGAAAGATACGTTCTACGTTAAGATCAATGGAAACAGTATCCTTTTTAGTTAAAAAGAGAGTAATGGAAGAGTTCTACTTTGGATTCCTTGCTGAGCAAGAAGAAACAAAAGAAGAAGGCCCCATACAGCCTTTTGAATTTTTAACAGATTTAAATGATGAACAAATGTTTGCTTTATTAGACAAAGAGGAACCTCCTGTAATTGCTATGATTCTTGCCCAACTAGATTCAGATAAAAAAATGTTGATTTTGAATAAATTAGAACCAGAATTAAAAGGCCAGGTTTTAATTGAACTAGGGTCACTAGATGATATTCCTCTTGAGGGCATTATAGAGGTTGGAGCAAGACTAAAAGAAAAATCAACGTATTTACCAAGGACCGCAGACTTTTCTAGAGGAGGAGCTAAAGAGATTGCAGATATGTTGAGCGACATGGCCTCTAATGAACAAGAGCGTTATATGCAGACCCTCCAAAATGAAAACCCCGAATTATACGCAGCAGTTAAAACATTTTTCCTAACCTTTGATGACATAATGGAAAAATTTCCAGAAGACAGTATTCGAACCATGTTAAACACTGTTGAATTAGACCTCTTGCCGATTGCCTTTAAAGGGTTGGATGAAGAAAAAATTAATGAATTAAAAGATATGCTTCCACAAAAGAAGCAGGCAATGTATAATGATGACCTTGCAGCAAAACCTCAACCAAAAAGAGAGGTTGATGGGGCAAGGAAGCTCTTTGTAGATGCTGCTAAACAAATGGAAAAAGATGGTACTATTAATTTACAAGACATTCTTTCAGGTGGAGAAATGGTGGAATAAAAGAAGAAAAAGTTGGTAGATAAAAAAGCCTCTTGTTCAAGAGGCTTTTTTATTAATAGAAAAAAAACTATCAATAGAACTTTACAGCTCAGCCTGAGCTGCTGACAACCTTGCTATTGGGACCCTGAAAGGTGAGCAGCTAACATAGTCAAGACCATTTTCTTTACAAAAATGTATTGATGCGGGATCGCCTCCATGCTCACCACAAATTCCAATCTTTATTTTATCATTAACATCGCGACCTAATTTAACTGCCATGGAGACTAGTTTACCAACACCATTTACGTCCAGGCTCTGAAATGGGTCTTCTGGCAAAATATTTCGTTCTAGATAATCGGGTAAAAATGAACCTATATCATCTCTACTAAATCCGAACGTTGTTTGAGTTAGGTCGTTCGTTCCAAAACTGAAAAATTCTGCATGTTTTGCTATTTCATCTGCTGTAAGGCATGCCCTAGGAAGTTCTATCATCGTGCCGACCATGAATTCAAGATTTAAATTGTATTTTTCATTTACTTCACTCGCTACATTTCTTACAATCTTTTCTTGGTCTGTATATTCAGTTACACTACCAACGAGAGGAATCATTATTTCTGGAAAAACTGATTTTCCTTCTTTTTTGAGCTCTGCTGATGCTTCTAGAATAGCTCGTGCCTGCATTTCTGTAATTTCAGGATAGGCTATTCCTAGACGGCACCCACGATGTCCGAGCATTGGATTTAACTCATGCAACATAGAAATTCTATTTTTTACAACACCAACATCTATGTTTAAATTATTAGCAAGGGTTTTCTCTTGTTCATCTGTAAGGCTCATAAACTCGTGAAGAGGCGGATCTAATAATCTTATTGTAACAGGAAGTCCCTCCATTGCTTTGAGGATTCCCATAAAATCTTCTTTTTGATAGGGTAATAGCTCCATAACAGCGCTTCTTCTATCATCAACATTATCTGCAAAGATCATTTTTCTTATTGCTAGAATTCTAGCTTCATCAAAAAACATGTGTTCAGTTCTACAAAGCCCGATTCCTTCTGCACCAAATTTAATTGCTTGTTTTGCATCATCGGGGCTTTCGGCATTTGTGCGAATTTTTAATTTCCGTATATCATCAGACCAAACCATTAGTTCTTTATATTCAGGATGGGTGTCTGGGTCAGCATCAATTAACTCAACTTGGCCTGAATATATTTTGCCTTGTGTACCATTCATTGTTATCCAGTCACCTTCAGAAATCACACGATTACCAACAACAACCTCTTTTTTATTGATATTAATTTGTAAGTCACTGCATCCAACGATGCAGCACTTTCCCCAGCCGCGCGCTACAAGAGCAGCATGGGAGGTCATGCCCCCCTTTGCTGTAAGGATTGCCTCAGCAGCATGCATTCCATGAACATCCTCTGGCGATGTTTCATCCCTAATAAGAATAACTTTTTCACCATTTTTATTCCATTGTTCTGCATCATCTGCAGTAAAAACAGCTCGTCCAGATGCGCCACCAGGCCCAGCGGGAAGCCCTTTTCCTAAAAGTGGTGCGTTTTTTTCAGATTCTGTATCCAGCATGGGATGTAATAATTCATCTAGCTGCTCTGGTTTGACTCTAGAAATAGCTGTTTTTTTATCTATCATCCCTTCTTTTTTCATATCTACTGCCATTTTTATTGCTGCTGACCCATTACGTTTTCCTACGCGAGTTTGAAGCATCCATAATTTCCCTTCTTGAATAGTAAATTCAATATCTTGCATGTCGTTATAATGTTTTTCAAGGCGACCTCGAATATCTTTTAAATCAGAATATATTTCTGGCATACTTGATTCTAGTGATGGAAAATCTTTAGTGCCCTCTGTTTTTGTTTCTTCGTTAAGGGGATTTGGTGTTCGAAGACCAGCCACAACATCTTCTCCTTGAGCGTTTACCAGCCATTCGCCAAAAAATTTATTCTCACCGGTTGCAGGGTTTCTTGTAAATGCGACTCCCGTTGCAGAATTTTGACCCATGTTTCCAAACACCATTGTTTGAACATTAACCGCCGTTCCCCACTCCCCTGGGATATTCTCAATTCTTCTATAATTTTTTGCTCTCTCTCCATTCCAGCTCTGAAAGACAGCCATTATGGCACCCCACAATTGGTCCATCGGGTCATCAGGGAAATCGCTTTTCAGAGTATTTTTTATTTCTTCCTTGAACTGCTCTGACAATAGTTTCCAATCTTCACCACTTAGATCAGTATCATTTACATATTGGTTATCATTTTTATGTTTTTGGATCAACGATTCAAGTCTGTGCCTTATTCCAATACCATCCTCTGGCTCCATACCGGCTGCTTTCTCCATTACAACATCTGCATACATCATGATTAATCTCCTGTATGCATCGTAAACAAATCGTTCATTGCCGGTTTTTTTAATTAATCCCGGTATGGTTTTNGANGTNANNCCAACATTNAANACTGTTTCCATCATCCCNGGCATTGANTGNCTTGCNCCNGANCGNATNGANACNAATAGNGGGTCATTNGNNTCNCCAAANTTTGANNCCATGATGCCTTCTNTNTNTCTGTAAGCGCATNNTTTANTTNAGANTCAAGNATNTCNGGAAANGTTTTANCATTNTCATAANAANANGAACAAACATCNGTNGTGATTGTAAANCCTGGTGGGACAGGAATNCCNAGNNGGTTCATTTCAGCAAGGTTTGCACCNTTNCCNCCTANTGTGTTTTTCATTTNNGCNGNNCCATCNGCNGCNCCATTNCCAAANANATATACGTATTTCACNGNTTANTTCCTTNTTAAATGTTATNAAATTTAATTTTGTANGGGCCTGATTTTATTTAAAAATCAGGAGAAAAATATCTAATCTCTTTCAAATTTCCATTTTTATCATAAAAAAACCATTTGTCGACCATTTTTCCATTTTTGTATGCTCCTTGCATTTCTTTTCTTGTTCGATCATAATCCCACCAGCTCGTCCAAGTATCACTTTTTTTACCATTAACGTAGTAACCNTCTGTGGTCCTTCCATCATCAAACCAGGCTGTCCACTGTCCTTCTTTGAGTCCCATTGCAAACGTCCCTTCTTGAACTTTGTTTGCCTCGTCATCCCAAAACACCCATCCTCCATCGGCATTACCGTTCTTTAAAGACCCTTCTTTTTCTTTTACTCCGTTATTGTGATAAAATGTCCAATACCCATTCATAATACCCCTATCATAGGAGCCATGTGATTTAATATGTTCATTGTCATACCACTCAGTCCATTCCCCATGNTTTTCTCCATCTTTATAACCACCTTGTTCCNGTTTGCCTCCACTCCATGGTAGAACTGGTTTTGGATCAGGAACATCAACTAATATTATTTCAGGNACATCTTTTCCACTTGGGAACCACTTTACCCACTGTCCATCTTTTTTCCCATCNTTGGTTCTTCCTAAAAACAAATAATCTGTATCGGGGTTTTCTTGGGTTATAATTCCAGTAAATGGGATTTTTTCACCAAGTTTATAAAATACGGATTCTCTCTCTACCAAGTCTTCTAAAGAAATGTGTTGTAAATTAGTTCCAAAATCAAAATCAAAATCTTTCTCTCCCTTTTTATTCCAATATGTCCATATATCCTCAGGAAGACCCTCTTTAAAGAACCCCTCTCTTTGCATTGTGCCATCATCATAATAATATGTTGTTAATCCTTCTTTTATTCCATTTTGATGAAATCCTTGTTCTTTCATCTGATCACTGTTTGGATACCATANTACCCANGGGCCTTCAGGNANATCNGTTTTATAAGTGGTCATTGTNTTTNTATAGCCANTTTCCCAATATGTGCTCGGNCCATCNAGTTTTCCATTTTTATAAAACTTTTCTTCTTNTTTTTCTTCTGGTGTAAGCCATATGGTTGANCTTCCATCTNTTTTCCCACCAGAAAAGGTTATTTCTTCNGCGATAGAACCATCAANTGAAAAATATGACCAGAGCCCATTTTGCTCATCTTCATAATAATTCCCTTCTGATTGTTTAATTCCATTGTCATACCACCACGTCCAAATCCCGTTTTTTCTACCTTCAATATAATACCCTTCCATTTCTTTATTATCATTAAGATACCACCACCAATTCCATAATTCTTCATCATTCTCAGCTTTATANGTTCCTCCATTATAAGACCANACCCCATCNGTAAAAGTTAAGTTNTGNTCGTGTTCAAACCACCAGGTCCANCGCCCNTGAGGNTTCCCCTTTTCGTATGATTGTTCCATATGAAGATGTCCATTTGCNTACCAATATTTATAAANNCCATCAGTTTCACCCATATCAAACTTNCCTTTTTCCTTTAATACTCCATCTTCATACCACAATGCCCAATCACCATTCTTTTTACCACGATAGTATGTTCCCTCAACTTCTTTTTGTCCATTACGATACCACTGAACCCACTGCCCATCGCGTCTACCAGATTGAAAGCGACCAAGTAATAAATAGTCTTTTATTCCTCCTGGCTCAACAACTATTCCCGTATATGGTTTATGCTTTCCTATTTTATAAAAAACATTATCTCTTTCTTCAAGCTCTGCTATCCTAACACGGTCAAGNCCTGCTCCATAATCAAATCTGAAATCTTCTGTTCCATCAGCAAANTAGTATGTCCANCNACCNTCTGGTTCATTTCCTCTAATAATCCCTTCTCTATCTTTNTTGCCATTATCAAACCAAACTGTAACCATACCATCTATTACNCCATTTACATATGTTTCCTCNCCCTTTTTATGATCTGAATTGTTCCAGGANACCCANANCCCATGTTTAACACCNTTTTTATAANTTCCCTCTTTATCTTTTACACCATCAGGTCTCCACCAGCTCCATAATCCATCCATATTACCATTTGAATATTTTTCTTTTGCTTTNAANACTCCATCNTCNTACCATANGGTCCAATCATTATTTTTTTCACCATTTANATAAANACCTTCAATNGTTTTAAAATTATCTACATTCCAAAATTTATACGCTCCATCTTTAATTCCATCCTTGTATGTTATTTCTTTTGATTTTCTACCATCTTGCTCCCAATATGTCCATTTTTTATCTAGTTTATTATTTGCATAGCTACCAGTTTTTTCTTTAATAATTCCACCTTCATACCACGAGGTCCAATTTCCATTTAACTTACCATTTAAATATGTCGCTTGAAATTTTTTGTTTCCATTTTGATACCATGATGTCCATACGCTATCTCGCTCACCGGCNGNAAAAATTCTTTCTGANTTTTTTGTTCCATCCTCAAACCACTGAACCCAAAGGCCACTTTGTTGACCATCAGCAAACTTAGTTTGTTCTTTTTTTATTCCTGTTGTATAGTACCAAATCCATGTTCCATTTTGTTTCCCTTTTTCATAGTTTCCCTCTTCAGATTTATTACCGTTTTCATGCCAACGAAAAACTGTACCATTTAATTTTCCNTCNGCGTAGTTNGATTCTTCTTTTCTCATATTNTTTAGATACCATGTGGTCCACAACCCNTCTCTNTCCCCNAGCTTATAAGNTCCTTCCATTTGTTTGGTTGGAGGATCATAGAATGTGTTTCCATTCAAATCTACAANAACGGTTTCAGTAGAATCCCACTGNCCATTATTTTCTCCTTCATCGTTTGTGTTGGGTTCTCCATCTTCACCGAAGTCTTGATAGACCTCTCCTTCATACCAAAATGTCCAGAGTCCATCCCGGACACCGTTGGTATAATTCCCCTCAGTTTCTAAAGCCCCGTTTGGGTAATATGTTTTCACTAAACCATCGTTTTGGGTAAAAACCAACGATGACAGCGTTAATGATATAACCAGTATTTTCCGCATGGTCAAATCCTCATTATCAGAGTATGTAAAAAGGAAGGTTTTGAAGATGAATATTCAATTCATCTTCCTCTCGGANACCTTTTGTTCCTAAAATTAAGACAATGAAATGATAAAGTCAAAAAATTGTATAAAAAATCATTCGCCCTTGTTTAGACGNATCCAGAAGCTTTGTCCAAATTTATCGTTCAGATTTATCAGGCCTTCATTTGAATTATTNGTGCCTAAGAANGATGTTTCGGTTTCAAANTTATTGTTTGTTCTTAAATANCCACCNCCATCTCTACCATTACCTAAATAAGTTGTCATTTTTCCAAATTGATTATAAGTNCGAAAATAACCACTNCCTAAAAANGTTCCCGTTTCACCTGCGGCATCATAANCACGTAATTGCCCAGAACTATCAGCCCCAGTACCTATATAAACAGTTTCTTGTCCATTAAAATTATATGTTCTTAAATAGCCACCTCCGCTACTGCCTGTTCCAAGAAACAAAGTTCTTTCTCCAAATTGATTGTATGCTTGATAATAACCTTCACCAAGATAAGAAGAAGTTTCTCCGTTTTTATTATAGATTCTAAGTTGGCCTGCGTGGTCTGAGCCTGTCCCTAGATACGATGTCTCTTTTTGAGAGTTGTTATACGTTCTAATATATCCGCCACCCATTCTACCAGTGCCGACATATGCTGACTCATCACCATTCCCATTATATGCTCTCATGTATCCACCACCATCTTTGCCAGTGCCAATAAACAATGTTGGTTCACCATATTGATTGTAGGTTTGCATATAACCATTACCCAGATATCCCATAATAACACCGCGGTCATCTTCAATTGTAAGACTACGTACAACCAGGTGACCCAGTTCATCTGTTTTTGGTCTTAATCCTAAAGTCGAAAAAACAAGCAAAGTTATTAACATGCCAATTAGTATACTTTTTGGATCAATGACTTTCATAGTTGCCTCCGAATTTGATTGCCATTGAAAGTTATATGGTTAATTTAATCATATTCATAGATATGAACCCTAATAGGAATTTCTTTTTCTCTATTTTTTCTTCTGCGAACCATATCATATTTTTTTATTTTTTCAATGTTTCCGGTTTTATTATAATAATATATGTTTTTTTCTAATACCTTATCTTCGCCATCTAGGGTTGTTTCTATATATTTTCGACCTTGATTATCTAAAATAGTTTCTTTTATTGCGCTTAGTTTTATTAGAGAGTCTGAGTAATAATCAAAGGTTTTAAAATTATCATCATCAAATATGGTATTGTAGATTTTATCTATTTTCCCCTTAGAACTATAAATGGTTGTTAGGGTCTTTCGGCCAAGAACATCATACTCATAGCTTTTTGATTGAAGAGAGTTGCCCAGTCTTCCAGTAGTCCTCTCTTGTAGGAGCTGGCCTAATGAATCGTGAAAAAAGATGGTTTGTGAAATTACAGAAGGGTCAAAATATTCGCTTTTCTTTTTTGGTATTTTCAAAGAGTCTAGTTTATATGTAGTAATAACGAGTACATAGTTATTGTAAAATTCTTTACATTGCAATACGGTGCCGGTTGAATCGTAATCATAAGCTTCACCCCAAATCATTTCGCCAGCATTATTTTTTTCGGTCATCATTTTTGGATTAACAGCTTTATAAGGGTTGTATCTTATTTGCTTTATAATATTTCCTCCCAAATCATATTTTTGGTATTCTTTCCAATAAAGACTATCACCAGCGCCATAAAGGGACGTTTCTATTCTATTTCCCCCTTTGTCATATTCAAACAGATAAGACAACACCATTTCTCTATCATAAGTTCTTTTTAATTTTAACCCTTCATTTATGCCTGACACATATACATACTTTTTGTGTAATGGCACATTGTGGCTATAAATAGTGCTATCAACCAAGAGGCCCTGATTGTCATATTTCATTACTATTGAGTTTTTTAATTCATGAGTTTCAGTTCCAAAATTTTCAAAAACATGATATACTTTTATAGTAATGCTTGTGTAGCTATATAACATTGTAATACTTATAAACAATGTCAATAATGAAATATTATAGCGCCACATCTATTAATTTAAATAATCAATTATAATTTTTATAATTTTTTCAATATAAAGCATGATTAAGTTTTTTAAAAAATATTGACAGATAAGTGGTCTAATAAATTGTTATATAACAGAAGATATGTGGTTTAAGTTATCTCTTGCTTTAAATAAATATTATATTTTAAAATCAAGACAAGCTTTAGTTGCTTGCTCATGCGGAGTTCTATTTGAATCAGACATTCATAAGGTGTTTATTAGTGCTTTCTACGTCTATTGTATTGGGTAGTACCCTTGTAGATGTTAGTTTTAGTATTAAGCAAAATGGTATTATGGTCAATCTTGACTATACTGAACCAATTAATGATGATGATATTATTGGTTGGAAATCTGATAGGGGGTGGGTTTACCTTACTCTATTGGGTGTTCGGGCCCCCAAAAATAAATCACCCCAGCAAAATTTTTCAGGAGAGGTTAAAAAAATTGTTATAGATGATTTTGATGAATCAACTCAATTAGCGATTTTGGTAAAAAAACCCATATTGGGTTATGATATAATTAATTCCGCAACTTCTCCAGGAACAATTGTTTTTATTCACACGGAAATGAAAAAAACAGAGGTAGCAAACCTCAAACAACACATAGAAAAAGAAGGTAAATCCGTATTTAATATTGCAAAGACATCTGGCTTTCCAAAGTATAATACTAATTTTAAAAATGCCTTTGATGAGGCGCGAAGAGAGCTTGGGCCAAATGCGATATTTCAATACCATGGCAAATTATATACAACCAATCATCCCGGTGAGAGCGAAACTTCTAAGCAATCTGTTTTAATGAAAAAATCTATAGCCCCATTAAGGGCGGGGGAGCTGGATGATTTTGTCTTGCGCGAACCAAATGACAAACCATATAATGATAGTTTGTTTGAAGAAATATATATTAATAGTGCTACAGGAGAGATGGTTGCGGAAAAGATAGGCGATTCAACTGTTTTTTCCGAAAACAGCTCAACAATAAAGAAGAGCAAGAAAAAAGAAGATGATGGTTGGTTTAGCGGTATATTCCCAACTTATAAAAAAACTAAAAATAATTCATCAATTGAAAAAAAATATATAGCGCCAAAAGACACATTAATAAAAAAAGAAAAACCAATATTTGCTTCTTCTAATAGTGAGGGTGTGGGTTCTAAAAAATGGTTGGGAATATTTAATGTTTTTAACAAAGAAAAAGAAGTTAATAGTGTAACAGAAAAAACATCAGAGCTTGATTTTTCTAAACTTCAAAAAGAATATATTCCGCCCTCAAATCAAAATATTGATTTAAATCAATATGATAAAACGGTATTCATTGAATCATCAACGCAATTATCGGATACAAATATAGTTACACGCGAGCATGGCTTTCATTTGTCAGAAAAAACCAACTTTCAAGATTTACAAAAAAAATATATTCCTACATATTTACACATGGAACAAGACACATTAATTCGTTTAAAAAATCATGAGCCACCAACTCAATCACCAGATACAAATGTTGTTGAAGCTTGGTTTATTGACGAAAGTATTATTTCTGATGACTATGATGTTACTCATTTACAAAAGCAATTTATTCCATCAAAAAATAATATAATTTTAAATGATTTAGACGAACCTCAACTCAGAGAATCATTGCCCCAATCTCCGGAGTATACAGACCCAATTGTGTTGGATAATAGGTTTAAAACAAAGTTTAAAAACAATGAGATAAAAAGAAAGCCTAAATTATTAAAAGAAGAACCATTTTATCTGGATTCAACTGACAACAATACTTGGCTTAGTTTTTTCCCATTACAAGCGGATTCAGTTAAGAAATCTTTACAATGGGATTTTAATCAAGAAAAAGAACTCCCCTATTTTCTCAAACAGGAAAAAGAAAAATTAGATTATTCCTCTCAGCAAAACTCACAATATGGATTACGAGAACAATTGCCAGAAAAATCGACTAAAACACGTCCTATGCGGAAATCAGACTCAGATTATATATATTTTCATAGTGCGGGAATACGAGTAGAAACAAATATGGATGGGGTGCCTATTTATATTGATGGTAAATATGTAGGGGACACTCCAATAACAAGGCCAATACAGGTAGAGCCTGGCTGGCATCAAGTAAGCGGATTCTCTCCTATTTACACACATTTATCATCTCGCGAGAGATTACAATATGTCGATTATGACTCAATTATACAAAACAATCGATCGCATGGATCAACCACGGTATATGCAGAAGCTGGAAGCCTAGAAAAAGTGGTTTTAAAGTTTAATCATGTTGGAGACACTCCCAAAAAACTATCTGAAATAAAAGGAGGAATGAGTATTGGGCTCCCAATGTTTACTTTTCTTATCAGTATGGTTTTTTGGACCATGTAAAGATAGGTCTTAATTTTCATTTATTAAATTTTATAGATGATACTTAAAGAAAAATTCAACTCCATAATTAAATCTAATTTTGTCCAACAAAAAAGCAGGATGATAGGCATAGAAGAAGAATCGATTATATACACTGAAGACAATAGAAGAATTCCTGTTAATTCACGAAAACACTTTTCAGCTGTAGATTTTTTATCGCTCTTGAATAAAAAAACTGAAGCAAATGGAATTTATTCTTTGGAGCCGGGAGGTCAAATTGAATGGTCAAGTCCTCCATTTCAAGATTTAAACCAATTAAGCATGGCTATGAAATCCCATCACTCTCTTTTGTATGAAACAGCCGCAGAAAAGGATTTACGAATTCTAGACTACGGTTTAGAACCAAATTTTCTTCCTGAAGAGATAGAGCTTATTGATAATAAAAAATATCAAATTATGGATAAATATCTAGGCCAAAATGGGAAGATGGGTAAATGGATGATGAGAAACACATCAAGTATCCAGGTGAATCTTGATGTAACTAGCACGAGAGACTTGGAAGAAATGGTTTTTGTAGCTGATTGCCTTCACCCAATAGCGGCATATTTGTTTTCTAACAGCCCGTTTAAAGAAAGAAAAAAAACAGGTAAAAACAATATCAGATCTATTATATGGGAGCAAACCGACAAAAAACGATGTGGGAGTCTGGTTAATCATGGAATATTAAAAAGAAAAGGATTGATAGACAGATATATTGAATTTGTTTTAAATGTTCAAAATATGTTTTCTTTTAATCAAAATAGGGAAAACATAGAATCTCACCTAACTATTGGCGAATATTTAAAAAAATCAAATAATATTTCTAATAAAGATATTGAAAATGCTTTGCATCAAATTTTTACAAATGTTCGATTAAAACGTTTTGTAGAAATACGAGGGTCAGATCGTACCCCTAAAGGATTTGAAATGGCGCCTGCATCGTTCTGGACTGGCATTTTATTTGACTTGAGTACTAGAGATGAGATTTTTAATGTTTGTTCAAAATGGACAAAAAACGATCGTTTATTAATTAACAAATCTGCTTTATCATTAGATGATAAAGTTATAGGGCCTGATGGAAAATCATTTAGAAAATGGATTGATTGGGCAGGCAGATTAGCTCTGGAGGGCCTTAAGAATCGGTGTTTAAATGAAGAAAGATTCTTTCAAAAGTTTTTTAATGAGGTAAAGAAGCATGGGCCATTTAGCTTACAAAGGCAAAAAAATGTCACAACGCATTATTCATAATTTTATATGGGCACCTATTTTTTTTATAGGATTAGTTTCCATAGCTCTTGGTTTTATTTGGTTTATTCATCCGGAACCATGGACTTTAGATCAACCACCAAATGAAGTATTAATTCAAACCACATTTAAAAATTTATTTTCAAAAGAAATAAATGCATTTTTGCCAGAATATCTTCTGGTCCTCTATAAGTTTTTTGGATGGTGGATGATCATTATTGGTTTATTAATTATTATTTTTGTGTTAACAACCAGGCTTTCCACTAAAAACTCGCGTTACTCAATATATTTAGTCTTGTTTGTCAATCTAATTGGTTTATACTATATGATTTTTAACTTTCTTCCAACATCCCCATTTAAACCAATGCTATATTTTTTGACGTTCTTATTAATTAGTAGCATATGTTTTTCAATTGTTTTTGAAGATTAAATGAAATTACCAATTATTTGTTTTGATAAAATTATATTAACTTATGTTCTGTTTTTTAAATCTGTTTACAACTAGGCATGAACGCATATTTTCAATCAACAATATTTAGAAAAATTCTTGCAGCGTTATCGGGCTTGTTTTTAACTCTTTTTTTATTGGGACACCTAGCCGGGAACCTTCAGCTATTTATTTCTGGGGTTGAGGGTAAAACACAATTTAATAAATACGCACTTTTTATGACCACAAATCCTGCTGTAAAAATACTTTCCATTATTACATATGTGTCCATATTATCACATGTTATCCTAACTCTCTATTTATCAATACAGTCAAAGCGTGCTCGACCAGTTCAATATTCTGTTTCTGATAGCAATGAAAATAGCACATGGTCATCAAATAATATGGGAATTCTTGGAACTTTTATTTTATTATTTATCATTATACATATGAAAAGTTTCTGGTATGAAATGCATTTTGGCGATATGCCGTACCAATATCTTGAGGATGGTACAAAGATAAAAGATTTATATCTAATCACAACCAGCGCCTTCGCTAGTCCTCTCTACACAATGTTTTATGTTTTAAGTATGGTTGCTTTATCGTTGCATCTTAGGCATGGAGTAGATTCAGCATTGCAAACAATAGGATTAAAAGTTCCCAATTATCATAAGGTTTTTAAACATCTTACAAGTTTTATAGCATTTATTATTCCTGCAATATTTGCATCAATACCAATATATTTATTTATTAAAAATCTATGATTTTAGATAGCAAAATTCCGGAAGGGCCATTAGAAAATAAGTGGACCAAATACAAATCTAGTGTTCCATTGGTTAGTCCTGCAAACAAGAGAAGAATCGAGATTGTTGTTATTGGTACTGGGCTGGCCGGTGCCTCTGCGGCTGCATCACTAGCAGAAATGGGATACAGGGTTAAGTCTTTTTGTTTCCAGGACAGCCCTAGAAGAGCACATTCAATAGCAGCCCAAGGAGGAATTAATGCAGCAAAGAACTACCAAAATGATGGGGATTCGGTATATAGATTATTTTACGATACGATTAAAGGAGGTGATTATCGTTCAAGGGAGGCAAATGTTTATAGGCTTGCTGAGGTTAGCGCAAGTATAATTGACCAGTGTGTTGCGCAAGGCGTTCCCTTTGCACGTGAATATGGTGGGACCTTAGATAACAGATCTTTTGGAGGTGTTCAAGTCTCTAGAACTTTCTATGCTAGAGGGCAGACGGGCCAACAACTACTTTTAGGTGCATATAGTGCTCTTAGTAGACAAATTTCTAAGGGGAATGTAATGATGTACAATCGCCATGAAATGGTTGATATTGTAAAGATAGATGGCAAGGCAAGAGGTGTGATTGTAAGAAATCTTTTAACAGGTGAATTTAAGAGGCATTTTGGGCATGCTGTCGTGCTTGCGTCGGGTGGATATGGCAATGTTTATTACTTATCAACTAATGCCATGGGGAGCAATGTGACTGCTGCTTGGAAAGCCTATAAGCAAGGTGCGGCATTTTCGAATCCCTGTTTTACACAAATTCACCCCACTTGCATCCCTGTTTCTGGTGATTATCAATCAAAATTAACATTAATGTCTGAGTCATTGCGTAATGATGGTCGTATATGGGTTCCAAGAAAAAAGGGCGATAATCGTCCGCCAAATCAAATACCAGAGGATGAGAGAGATTATTATTTGGAAAGAAGATATCCTGCTTTTGGCAATCTTGTTCCTAGGGATGTGGCTTCTAGAGCAGCAAAGGAAAGATGTGATGAGGGGTTTGGTGTAGGAGATACCGGACTTGCAGTTTATCTAGATTTTGAAGATGCGATTAATAGGCTTGGGAAAGATACGGTTTCAGCTAGATATGGTAACCTGTTTGCAATGTATGATAAAATAACTGGAGACAATCCATATGATACCCCAATGAGAATATTTCCAGCAGTTCATTATACCATGGGTGGATTATGGGTGGATTATGATTTAATGACAACCGTGCCAGGTCTATATGCAATCGGAGAATGTAATTTTTCTGATCATGGAGCCAATCGACTAGGGGCTTCTGCATTAATGCAAGGTCTTGCAGATGGTTATTTTGTTTTACCATACACAATAGGTAGGTATCTATCAGATGACATAAGAACAGAGCCAATTGATACAGATCATGAATCATTCGTTTTAGCAGAAAAGAACGCAAAAGATAGAAATAAATCATTAATACAAAATAAGGGCAGTCGCTCTGTCGAAAGTTTTCACAGAGACCTAGGGAAAATTGTATGGGATTATTGCGGTATGTCTAGAAATGCATCATCACTAAAGCGGGCTATCAATGATATAAAAACCTTGAGAGAGTTTTTTTGGGATGATGTAAAAGTAACCGGCAATGAAACTTCTTATAATCCCGAACTAGATAAGGCAGGAAGAGTCGCTGATTTTTTCGAATTAGGGGAGTTAATGATGAGAGATGCTTTGGAAAGGAATGAGTCGTGTGGTGGCCATTTTAGAGAGGAGTATCAAACAAAGGAAGGCGAAGCATTAAGAGATGATGAAAATTATACTTTTGCTTCTACTTGGGAATTTAAAGGAGTAGACAGTCCCCCCATCCTACATAGAGAAGATTTAGAATTTGAGACTGTAAAGCCAACACAGAGGAGTTATAAATAACATGACTGAATTAAAACTCACTCTAAAAATATGGCGTCAAAAATCTATGTCTGATAGTGGCCAATTTGAAACATATTATGTGGAAAATCTGAATACACATATGTCTTTTCTAGAAATGTTAGATGTTTTAAACGAGAAGCTTGTTAATGATAATCAAGACCCCGTAGCCTTTGACCATGATTGTAGAGAAGGTATATGTGGAATGTGTTCAATGGTTATTAATGGTCGTCCTCATGGACCATTAAAGGGGACCACAACATGCCAATTACATATGAGGCATTTTAAAAATGGTGATACCATAATTATTGAACCTTGGCGCGCAAAAGCATTTCCTGTTATAAAAGACTTGGTTGTAGACAGATCTCCTTTCGATAGAATTATCCAATCTGGGGGATATGTATCTATCAATACCGGTAGCGCTCCTGATGGCAATGCAATGCCTATACCAAAACACATTGCAGAAGAAGCTTTTGATGCAGCTGCTTGCATAGGATGTGGAGCATGCGTCGCAGCATGTAAAAACGCATCAGCTAGTTTATTTGTATCTGCAAAAATATCTCAATTATCGCTTTTGCCTCAAGGTCAGCCAGAAAGAGAAGATAGAGTAAAGAACATGGTTTCCCAAATGGATGAAGAAGGATTTGGACACTGTACTAATACTGGAGCATGTGAAGCTGAATGTCCAAAAGAGATATCCGTTGAATATATAAGAAAAATGAATTTAGATTATAATTTATCTAATATAAAAGGATAGATATATCCTTTATAGATAAAATTTTATTTCAGTCTAAAATTTACGGGTATGGATATCCAGACACCGACAGATCTTTCTCGCTGTTTGGCTGGTCTAAAACGAGTTTTTCTAATTGCTTCCATTGCAGCTTCATCTAGTCCGGTATTTGGGACTCCTTTTAAAATTAGTGTTTCTTTAACACGGCCCTTTTCATCAATAAATGCCTGCACCACAACAACGCCTTCAATTCCTGCTTCTTGAGCAATTTCAGGATATACCGGCCTGATAGGAGACAATGCCACAGGAGGATCATCGTAAGGTATAAATACAACCTTTGGTCCAGAGGGTGGAGGGGGTGGTGCATCTAAATTGGAGAAATCATCAAAGTCTAGTTCATCTAACGTCAAATCTTCAGCAATATCTTCATCATCCGAGGGTACTGGGATTGATGGTCTTGCTGGGGGGGGGGTATTATCAATTTGCTGTGTTTGAGGAATATCAATGTTTTCTATAATAACTTGTTCAATATCTTCAAACTTGATTTTATTACCAAANCTTGGAAATAAAAGGAAATTTAAAATGATAATTGNGACTCCAATTATTGTGNTTAATCTAACAACAANAGGATATTTNTTTTTTANTGGATTNGTAAAATTCATTAATCAACAAGGGTTTTAGATGANTAGTTTAATTTTAGNGCCTCTACTTCACGNAGATTTTCATGTATATCAGANATNAGTCCCATTTCAGCATCCTCATCTCCTTTAAGGGAAACAACAACTATTTGTGGNTCAGAAACACGNTTGTCATACATTACCATNGAAACGTCATCTACNCCCATTAAACGATCATCAATTGAAATAAGCCCATCTTTAGAAACCCATACCTGTACAGTATGTCTTTTNGATTTTAATTTTTCAATACGTTTTGCTTTAGGAAGATTTACAGGCAAGCCAGAATATTCTTTTAAAACAGTTGTTACCATAAAGAAAACAAGCAACATGAATATTATGTCTGGCATTGATGCGGTNGGGATTTCGCTTGAAATTTTAGTTTTTTTTGTAAACTTCATTATTTGCTATTNGCNATAGATATTCGTTTCGCNTCTGCCATTTTTAGTTGGTCTATAACTTGNACATAATCTCTATAGGCTGTTTTGGGATGNGCCTTTACTGATATCACNAGTTTGTCATTTGCNCTTATTTTATCCTTAACAATACGATGAATTTTATCAACNCTTGTTGGTTCTTCATCCAATAAAACCTTTCCCTGGGAATTAATTAAACAATTTAGAATATTTTCTTTTCGTATTTCTATTTCCATATCTCCAGGAGGGGGCAATATAATTCCNAGNCCTTTNTCGGTATCNATCGTTGTTGTAACNAGAAAAAATATTAANAGTAAAAAAGCAATATCTGCCATTGANGATGTGGGAATTTCCCCACCTTTAAATCTCCGTTTTTTTGCCATATCTTTAGTGNTTTAAGAAGTGAATCACTTTTTATTTTCTAAGNTTTGNAAATAATCTACAATTTTTATTGATTGTTCTTCCATNTCCAAAACTAATTTATCAATTCTTGCAACAAACACATTTTGGAATGTTTGAATTATCATTGCAACAATCAGGCCAAACGCNGTAGTTAAAAGTGCTTGTGATATCCCCCCNGCAACAACCGCAGGTGATATATCATTTGCAGCTTTAATNGCATCAAATGCAGCAATCATACCAACNACTGTTCCTGTAAAACCAAGCATNGGAGCAATAGTTATAACTGCGTTTANCCAAATCATGTTTTTTTCTAGAAATGCCATTTCAATAGCGCCAGCATTCTGAATTGCTTTTTCAACTTCATCAACGCCTTGGTTCATTTTGCTTAGTCCTGCTTGAAAAATAGCTGANACAGGCCCCGATTCTTNNCGACACATTTCAATAGNTGCTTCTGAGCCATTTTCACTAATTGATTTACTTACTTGGTNAAAGAATGCCTGTGAATCAGANCCAGACATCATTAATGAATATGCTCGTTCAATTACAAACGCTAAACCAAAGATAAGCGTAATGAGAATTGGCCACATAAATGCNCCACCTTCTAAAAAATAATATACCATTATTCAACTCCGTTTCTTATCAGTTTAATTAGATTNAAAATAAATAAAAACTTTAATTCATAGATTNCTAATTTAATTTATTGATTTGACGAATGCATCTGCTTCATCAAAATGTTTTATAGCTTCAATTATCTGNTTATCAATTTGNAATCTGATATTAGCGCTCTCATTTTTACCCCAGATTAATCCAGCCATTTCACTCTTAAGTTGGTTTTCAATAAAATCTAAATTTTGAACGAGAGAATCTTTTATGGTTTCTATACTGTCTTCTTGTAAATGTTCAAAAAATGCATCAAACATATTTTGGGGCATATTCCAATTATATTTGAAATCATTAAATGAAATCGATTCTTTTGTAATTGACATTGAGCGCTTCGAGGCAAAATTAAAAAAGGGTCTTTTGGGGTTTCTTAATATTTTTGCAGTCTGGGAATTAATTGTTGTTTTAAAAGGCACATAAATATCCGGTGTAATTCCTCCGCCACCATAAACAGTTCTTCCAGACTTGGTTTTATATTTTGGTCTTAATTCTCTTAAACTATCAATTTTAGATTCTCTATCTAATTCATAAAGCTCTCTATAGTATGCAAGATCATTACCATCTTCGTAGGGTCTTTGGATAAGGCGACCAGATGGNGTATAGTAGCGAGCGATAGTAACTCGAATTGCTGAGCCATTATCAAGAGGTAGTTGTCGCTGAACCAATCCTTTTCCAAAGCTCGTTTCACCGATTACAAGGCCCCTGTCTAAATCTTGTACCGCACCTGAAACAATTTCTGACGCACTGGCAGAACCTCGATTAATTAAAACGATTAACGAAAACTTTCCANTNCCCTTTTTTGGATTACTTTTAAATACCTGATTTGATTCTTTGATTTTTCCCATTGTAAATACTAANGTGTCTTTTGTTACAATAAACTGATCAGATATTGCAGCTGCTTGTTCAAGGAANCCTCCACTATTTCCTCGAAGGTCAAATAATAATCTTTCCATTCCTTGGGATAATAAAGTATCAATTGCAGCTACGACTTCTTTTTCGGTGGTTGCTGAAAACCTTCTGAGAAATATATAGCCAGTTTTCTGATCAATCATTGTCGCAGCGCCGACACTATATATTGGTATATTGTCTCTTATGATAGTTACATCAAATGGTTTACGNGAGCCTAGNCGACTTATTGTAATNGTAACCTCAGTTCCTTTTTTCCCTCTTAATTTATNAAAAACTTCGGTCTTTGTTATTTTATATGCATCGTCTCCATTTATTGCGATTATTTTATCTCCTGGCATTAATCCAACAATATCGGATGGGCTATCNGGCACTGGTGAAATAACAGTTATATATCCATCTAGAATGTCAAATTCAATCCCAATTCCTTGGAACTTTCCTNTAAACAGTTCATTTATATTTTCTTGTTCTTTTGCTGGTATGTATGTGGAGTGTGGGTCTAGTTCTTCCATTAGGCCATGAAATGCNCCATCCATGATTTTTTCCATATCAACTGNTTCAAAGTAAAAATGATTTACATAACCGATAATTTGGTTTAGCGANCCTATTTTTTCTCTAATAATTCGATATACATTTTGATTGCTTGGAAAAACCTTCGGGAATAAAAGAACCACTGTGATTATTAAACCTATTATTGCAGATAAGACCATTAGCCCTAACTGACGAAAATTTTTAGACATTAATATTTTGTTATATACCTAAAGACCAATATAGGCCATTGTTCGGAAAGTAATCCCTTCTAGAGTAGANTGAGGAGAATCTGGGATACTAGTATTACCATTTAATTTCCACCCCCCCTGTCTGACGGTAGCTTTGTTGTAACCAACGCTAATGCGAAGTCCAAGTCTTTCTAAGAATTGCCATTTTACAGCAATATAGGGCTGAAAATTAAAAAAAGTTGAACCGACTTCTCTGAGCAGGCCAGGGACATCGCCTGGGGTTATAACTCCATTGAAGGTACTATCAACAGGATAATATAAAATGCCATCAATAAATTCTCCGTATACATTACCAAAGGCATCATTCCATCCAATTAGTTCACCACTTCTTTGTTCAAGCGCTATACCTATGTGCCCTAGTCCCAAAAGNGCNCCAGATGANNATTCTAAATCCTGCAATAATGGCATTACNTATTCTACTGTNGCAGCGCCAATCAGAAAGGAAAGNTTTGCTTCTATTGANGGGTCATAAACACCTAGATAATCCTCTGCTGTTTCACTTTGATATCCTTCTAAACCTGTATCAACATAGGTTTTAATTTTAGGTATTGTGCTAATTGAAGATGAACCCATCCCGGCGTATGAGCCGATTCTCCATCTTCCTGTAATGTGTGCGAACCCCTCTCCTCCATGTATGACAAATGGGTCATTAAACTTTGTAGGATCTAGCCCGACATTCACAAGTCCACTCGCCCCAGGAATTTCTTTAAGCTTAATATACATAGGGCTATATCCAATACCTCCACCAAGAAAATCTTCAGCAGGGTAGCTAAATTGACCTAATAATATTGATAGATGTATAGTTGTTATTAAAACTATGTTTTTCATGATAATAGGGGGTTTTCCAAATGGTATAATGGGTCAAATTAAGATTCTTGTTTCAATTTAGAAAGGAAATATAGAGTAAAAGTTAATTAATTTGTTTAAAAATAGATTTTTTGCTTTTTCTTGTTTAAATAGTGACATTATCCTATATTTTTCAAAGAGTAATCGAGGTAAGGGAGATTAAAACGTGTTTTATCTCTCTAATATTATGTATCCTAGTTTGGTTTCAACCATAGGGTTAAGTACGTTCAAAGGAGTGGAAATGCGCTTTTTTATAGCAATATTTCTTGGAGTCCTGCTTCTGCCCAATGTATATGGCGGAGGAGAATTCCATATTCATCGTTCATATGACCTGGATAATGATGGTCAGAGTGAGACACTGGTATTGAATTCCCGGTTTTCATCTGCTATGTGGGTAGAGATTTCTCCTGAAGGGATAAATGATACGCTATGGTCATATTCATTGGAAGGAGACGGAACCTTTGCTGATGGTGAGGTTGTTGATGTTAATAATGATGCCCATGAAGATCTGATTCTCATACCCAATTTAAATGTTTCGATTGGGGAACAGGTCTGGTTCTACATATTTCTTGGTAAGGGAAATGGTTTTTCAAACCAACCACTTACCATAAAAGAATCTTTATTAGATCTCACCACGCTACGACCATCCAATCTTTCATTGGTCCCGGGTGGGAGCCCTAAACTAATGATGTCCTTTGGATCTCCAGTGCGCCAAGGTTTAGTCTTTGATATTGATGTTTCTAA
>PBFM01000024.1 GCA_002718655.1 Fidelibacterota bacterium | reverse complement strand
TACATCAGCAAAAACATTAGCGAATACTTATGGAGTGCCAAAAGAGTTACTAGCAAAAATATTGCAAACCCTGGCAAAGGAAGGCATAATTCACGCTGTGAAAGGCCCTACTGGAGGCTATCGCTTGTCAATAGATCCAAAAACAATTAATATGACAGAATTGTTTGAAATAATTGAAGGTCCAATGGGGATTATGGATTGCTATTTTGATAGTGGATGTGACAAAATAGAGGGCTGTACAATACGTGTACCAATCAACAGGATAAATGATTCGATAAGAGAAATGTTTAATAACATGACACTTGCTGAGGTTACCCACTCATGAACCTTAAAAAGAATATCATAGAGGTCCTGAAATCTTGTTACGATCCTGAAATACCTCTAGACCTCTGGAGTCTTGGGCTTATCTATGATATTAACATAACAGAAAACGAAAAACATGATAATGAAGTTTTAATTACCATGTCACTAACAACTCCTGGATGTAGCATGGGTCAGCATATGGCAGAGGACATCAAAAGTAAAGTGTCAAATATATCCGAAGTTAGCAAAGTTGAAGTCTCCATAACATTTGATCCACCTTGGAATCCTGAAATGATGACCGAAAGTGCCAGAGAGAAATTGGGATTTGGCATGGTAAATAAAACAAAAGAAGAACCAAAAATTGAAACAGAATGGGAATAAATGAATAATACAATGAAAGACAAAACATTCGAAGATAGGCAAACAGAATTTCAGAATGCAACAATAAAAGCTACTAAGGCTGCTGTTCGACAGCTCAAGGCTGTTATGAAATCAGATGACAAAGATGGATATTTTCTTCGTATGTCTGTTGATGGAGGTGGCTGTTCGGGGATGACATACAAAATGGATTTTGAAAATGAAAAAGGAGAATTTGATAAAGAGTTCAAATCAAACGGGCTAACCATAATCTGTGATTTAAAAAGCTGGTTATATCTAAAAGACGTTGAAATAGACTATTCTAAAGACCTTTTGAATGGAGGGTTCAAAATAAAAAATCCAAATGCAGAAAGAACATGTGGTTGTGGAACAAGTTTTTCTGCATAAAAAGTAAAGTAATTTAAATGCCTTCCGACCAAAAAATAATTGATTCAAATCTTGAGAAAGATTATGAATATGGATTTGTCACTGACATAGAATCTGAGACCATACCCCCTGGTCTTAATGAGAGTGTAATAGAAACAATATCCCAAAAGAAAAATGAACCTGATTGGTTGTTAAATTGGCGACTAAAATCATTTAGACACTGGTTAAAAAAAAGAGAACCTGATTGGGGAAATATCAAATATCCTGATATTGACTATCAATCAATAAGCTATTTTTCAGCTCCCAAAAAAAAGAAGCTTGAAAGTCTAGACGAAGTAGATCCTCAATTATTAGAAACCTATAATAAACTAGGCATACCCTTAGAAGAACAAAAAATGTTATCAGGAGTTGCTGTTGATGCGGTTTTTGATAGCGTATCAGTAGCGACAACCTTTAAACAAGAACTCAAAAATGCAGGTGTGATTTTCTGTAGTTTTTCAGAAGCAGTTCGAGAGTATCCCGATTTGGTAAGAAAATATCTTGGTACGGTTGTTCCGTATACTGACAATTATTTTGCAACATTAAACTCTGCGGTTTTTACAGATGGTTCATTTGTTTATATTCCAAAAGGTGTTCGCTGTCCAATGGAATTGTCAACTTATTTTAGAATAAATGAGGCAAATACAGGACAATTTGAAAGAACTTTAATCATTGCAGATGAAGGAAGTCATGTAAGTTATCTTGAAGGTTGCACCGCCCCAATGCGAGATGAAAATCAATTACATGCTGCAGTTGTTGAATTAATTGCACATAAAGATGCTACCATAAAATATTCCACTGTTCAGAATTGGTACCCCGGTGACCCGGAGACTGGTAAGGGAGGAATTTACAATTTTGTTACAAAAAGAGGTATATGTCTAGAAAAGAATTCTAGAATATCGTGGACTCAGGTTGAGACCGGCTCTGCAGTTACCTGGAAATATCCATCCTGTATTTTAAAAGGTGATGGCTCAGTAGGTGAGTTCTATTCAGTTGCAGTAACAAATAATCATCAACAAGCTGATACGGGAACAAAGATGATACACTTAGGTAAAAACACAAAGAGTACAATTATTTCTAAAGGTATCTCCGCTGGTAAAGGCCAGCAAACTTATAGAGGCGAAGTGAAAATAATGAAAGGTGCAAAACAGGCAAGAAATTTTTCACAATGTGACTCCATCTTGATTGGAGATAAATGTGGAGCACATACCTTTCCATATATTGATGTACGAAATTCTTCAGCACAAATGGAGCATGAGGCCACAACTTCAAATATTGGAGAAGATCAATTATTTTATTGTAATCAAAGAGGAATCTCTTCAGAGGACGCAGTTTCAATGATAGTAAATGGATTTTGCAAAGAGGTCTTCAATGAACTACCAATGGAGTTTGCCGTTGAAGCAACAAAATTAATGGAAATCACGCTAGAGGGAAGCGTCGGTTAAATAGGGTAGAATACTGTGTTAGCAATAAAAGACCTCCATGCTGGAGTTGAAGATAAAAAAATACTTAAAGGCATTGATTTAATCATAAATCCCGGTGAAGTGCATGCAGTAATGGGGAAAAATGGCTCGGGAAAGAGTACACTTTCTAACGTTATCACTGGAAAGGATGGCTATGATATATATGATGGGCAGATACTATATAAAAATGAACCAATAATAGATTGGACACCAGAAAAAAGAGCATTAGCAGGAATCTTCATGTCCTTTCAATATCCTGTTGCAATGCCAGGAGTAAATAATACATATTTCTTGAAGGCTGCATTGAATGCAAAACGTAAAAATGCTGGCAAGAAAGATTTAGATGCTGCTGGATTTTTGAAACTAGTAAAAGAAAAATTAGATGATCTTGATATGGATGCATCATACCTAAAACGTTCTGTTAATGAAGGCTTTTCTGGGGGAGAGAAAAAGCGAAATGAGATTCTTCAAATGCTTACTCTTGAGCCAGAACTTTCAATAATGGACGAGACGGACTCTGGATTAGATATTGATGCATTAAAAATAATTGCAAATGGAGTCAACTCACATAGAAGCTCAAAAAGAGCATTTCTTGTTATTACCCACTATCAAAGATTATTAAAATATATTGAACCTGACTTTGTCCATGTTCTAATTGATGGAAAATTTGTTAAATCAGGTGGAAAAGAACTTGCATTGGAATTGGAGAAAAAAGGATACCATTGGCTTGAATCATGATTCCGAATTATTTACAAACAGAATTTGAAAAAATAATAAGTCGAAGCTACTTCTCCAAAAAAATTCGCCCAATTAGAGAGAAAGCTTTTAATAGTTTAATGATAGATGGACTCCCCCAAAAAAAATCTGAAAGTTGGAGATTTACGGATTTATCATCCATAAAGAATGGGCATTTTAGTATATCAGATAAAAATGATGCACCAAAAAAATTCATAAAATTACCTAAATATGGATTTGAATCATTTAAAACCATAGTTATCTATAATGGTCATTATCAGGAAGATATTTCTTCATTACCTGATGGAATAGAACTTCTATCGAATATTGATTATATGGAAAAACATAGTTTGTATGTTAAACAACCATATATGTCATCTTTCGATCTATTGAATACTGCTTTCATGGACAGCGGGATGTCGTTTGTAATTCGAAAAAAAGAAAAAGTAAGTACTCCTCTACGTTTACTTTTTATTTACTCTGGTTCTAATAATATAATGGTCTCTCCAAGAATTCATTTAGATCTTGAACACTCAAGTTCACTATTCTTACTTGAACAACATGTTGGTAATTGTGATGAGTATTTATACAACGGTTCAATGATCGTAAATATTGAGGAAGGCGCAAAACTCGAACATGTAAGAATCCAAAATAATTCTAAAAAAACAATAAATATTTCAAATCATCATATACAACAAAAACAACAATCGATTTACCGTTTTAATCAAATTGCATTTGGAAGTTCCTTGGGGAGAGTCAATCTCCATGCGAACCTGATTGGACAAGGTGCAGATTGTTCCTTGAATGGCCTTAGCTTATCAAGTGGAAAACAACACCTTGATTCAAATATTACCATCAACCACCAAGCTTCATATTGTAAAAGTAGTCAGGATTTCAGATTCATCTTGAAAGATCGTTCTTCCGGTGTTTTCAATGGACGTGCCATTGTTCAAGAGGGCGCAGAAAAGACAGATTCAAACCAATCCAATAAAAATCTTTTATTATCTGAGCATGCACTAATGAACTCAAACCCACAACTTGAGATACATAATGATGACGTCAAATGCTCGCATGGATCAACAACAGGTTCCTTAGATAATGATGCGCTATTTTATTTAAGATCTAGAGGAATCAAAAAAGATGATGCAATAGGAATATTGGTTAGAGGTTTTGCATCAAAAAAAGTTGATTCCATAAAAAATGATGAAATTCAAACTTATGTAAATGAACACTTTGACAAGTGGCTTAACTAGTATAAATAATGAGTATTAAGAAAAAATTAGATGACCTAAAAGAAATTTTCATGCTCTTTGAGGATAGAAAAGATAAATTTGTTCAACTAATGGATATGGCAAAAGAAACAGCAGGATTAGATGAAAATCAAAAAATTGATACAAATAAAATAAATGGCTGCACATCGCAAGCCTGGGTAGTAGCTGATGCAAATGATGATGATGATACATTTACATTCCGAACTGATTCAGATGCCTTGATAGTAAAAGGACTATTATGCATCCTAGAAAAAGTCTTTTCTGGGGAAAAAAAATCAGACATTATTTCAATAAGTAGTACTGATATTTTGAATCAAATTGGACTGAATTCTATAATTACTAGTCAAAGGACTAATGGATTTTCTAGTGCTGTGGAAAAAATTCATTATTTGGTTCAATGAATAATACTAGTTCTGAATCAATTCGTTTATTACGTGATGTCGATGCATATATGGTACCTTCTGGTGATGAGGTAAAATTGCTAGCAGGTAATCTCGTTAGAATAACACAGGCCCTTGGAGGAAATTATACCGTTCTGATCAATGGAAACATGGTACAAATCAGATCCGAAAATGCAGATGCATTAGGCATTGAAGTTTCAAAAGAAAGTACTGCACCTAAATCAGGCGATTTGGAAAAACAAATTTGGGATCAGCTTAAAACATGTTACGATCCAGAAATCCCGGTTGATATAGTTGAACTTGGCCTAATTTATGATCTTACAATTGAAGATGGAAAAAATGGGAAAAATGTTAGTGTTAAAATGACCCTTACAGCACCAGGATGTGGTATGGGACCTGTGATTGCTGATGAAGTAGAGCGTAAAATAAATGGGCTAGATGATGTAGAAAAGGTTGCAGTTGAGCTTGTTTGGGAACCTATGTGGACTAGAGATATGATGAGCGAGGCAGCGCAATTAGAACTAGGTATGTACTAATGAAAATCTTAGGCGAATCCATAAAAAAAGATTTCCCAATATTTAATGACTCAAAACTTATCTATCTTGACAACGCATCAACCACTCAAAAACCGAAACAGGTTTTAGATGCAATTCTATCAATGTATAATGAAACCAATGCGAATGTTCACAGAGCACTTTATGATATTGGTAGTGCCGCAACTGAAAGGTTTGAAGATTCCAGAAAAAAAATCGCAGCTTTCATAAATGCCTCTACTGAAAAAGAAATCATATTTACTAGCGGAACTACTGAATCCGTCAATCTCATTAGTCATACATTAGGGAATTCTCTAGGACCAGATGATGAGGTCCTAGTCTCTGAGATGGAACACCATGCCAATCTTGTTCCTTGGCAGATGGCATGTGAGCGTACTGGCTCAACTCTCAAATTCATTCCGTTGACGGAAGAAGGAGAACTTGACCTCAATGAACCTGAAAAGTACTTTACACCTTCTACAAAGATCATCTCAATTACACATGTATCCAACGTACTCGGAACAGTAAATCCAATTAAAAAAATAGCGAAAATGGCAAAAGATATAGGCGCAATATTTATTGTTGATGGTGCCCAAGGTGTTCCTCACCAAATTGTAGACGTAGAAAACCTAGGATGCGATTTCTACGCATTTTCTGGGCATAAGATGCTGGGGCCTACAGGGATTGGAGTACTTTGGGGGAAAATGGACATACTCCAAAGTATGTCTCCATTCATGGGAGGTGGGGAAATGATAAATTCGGTTTCAATGCAAACATCTACTTGGAATGATGTGCCGTATAAATTTGAAGCTGGGACGCCTAACTATGTACAAGCTGTTGGCCTTGGTGCAGCAGTTGATTATCTCAGCAGCTTTGGAATGGAAAAAGTAAAAGATCATGAAAACGAGCTAACACAATATGCTTTAGATAGAATTACCCAACTAAAAGGTATCAAAATATTTGGCTCTCCAATGCATAGATCAAGCGTTATCAGTTTTAATATGGAAGGAATTCACGCCCACGATCTAGCGCAATTTCTTAATGAAGATAATATAGCCATCAGAGTAGGACACCATTGCGCCCAGCCTCTGCTTACTAGCCTCAATCAGAATTCTGTGGCACGATTGAGTGTGTATGTTTATAATGATAGTTCAGATATTGATAAATTTTGCAGATCATTGTCAAATATTAGAAAGTATTTTTAGATGGAAACCATAATGTTAGATGACTTCCTTGATAACGGTATCATCCGTGAAAAGTCTTTCCGTCAACAAGTTGATGAAATTGACTTAGATGTCTATTTAGATAAGAAGGTAATAATCAAGGGCTGTGCAAGTGTGATGATCCCTACCTGGGCATATTTAATGCTAACCGCTAAATTAGCGCAGGTGGCAAAAAAAATATACTATGGTGAACCAAGACACGCAGTCAAAATCTACAGTAGAGATTAAGAGGAAGTTGTGAAAATGGAGCGTGTAAGCTGGGAAAGATATTTTATGAATATTGCCCGCGAAGTATCGACACGTTCAACATGTGATAGAAAACATGTTGGTGCTGTTATCGTAAGAAATAAAACCATATTGTCAACAGGATATAATGGCAGTATAAAAGGCCTCCCACATTGTGATGATGCAGGCCACGAAATGGTTGATGGTCACTGTATAAGAACTACACATGCGGAAGCAAATGCGATTGTTCAGGCTGCAAAAAATGGTATAAAAACTGATGACTCTGAGATTTATGTGACTGCCTCTCCATGCTATAATTGCTTTAAATTGATAGCAAATTCCGGAATAAAAATTATTTTTTATGAAGAATTTTATAGGGATGAGAGAATTATCGAACGGGCAAATGAAGTTGGTATTGAATTAGTTAGTTTAAAGGATGTCTGACAGACCATTGAATGTCCGAAAAATAAATTATAGAGCACCTAATGCACCTTTTGATTTTACTCGTTCATTGCGGGAGACTGGTTTTAGTGTACTTAATAAACACCCAATTGATAAATGTCTCATCGATACAGTATATGATGAATGGAAAGATTTTTTTAACTCTAACCACAAAAAAAAATACTTATACAATGAAAAGAATCAAGATGGGTTTTTTCCTTTTGAGACTGAGAATGCAAAAGGACATACGCTAAAAGATCTAAAAGAATTTTATCATATTTATCCCTGGGGGAGATATCCAAGTGAGATATCGCAATCGACCAAAACATTATACGAACAATTGCTTGAACTCACATCAACATTACTTTCCTGGATACAAAATCAAACACCAAAAAGTATAAGTACTAGATTTTCAATGCCACTACCTGAAATGATAAAAGGTAGTAGAACAAATCTGTTACGAATCATACATTATCCTCCTCTTAATGGTAAAGAACAACATGGTGCAATAAGAGGTGCTGCTCATGAGGACATTAATCTCATAACAGTTCTGGTTGCGGGTACGAAACCAGGCTTACAAGTAAAAGATACTAATGGGTTATGGCATGACGTTTCTTGTGACCCAGGATGCCTGGCCATTAATACTGGCGATATGCTACAGGAAGTATCCGGGGGTTATTATCCATCAACCACACACCAAGTCATCAATCCTGGGGAGGGAATAGATAATGAAAGCAGGTATTCAATGCCTCTCTTTCTACATCCAGAGGATAGTGTTAGACTCTCAAAAAAATATACTGCAAGGCAGTATTTAGATGAAAGGTTAAGAGAAATTGGATTAAAAGGGTAATGAAAATAATATTTTCAATCATTTTGATTTTTTCCATATCTAAGGCTGAAATCTTCGATATCTCAATACCAGAAAATGATACTGCCAGTTATACTTATGCGGATTTTAGGATAAGGTTAAATGATTCAATTGATACTTTGAAAGGAATCTATTGGTTCATGCATCATAATAATGGTGACTCAAGAAATATTGTTAATGACACCTCTTATCAAACGCTAGCGGATGCACAAGATTTTGCATTGCTAGGTGCACGCATATTCAACATGCACATGCACACAGGTATCGGAGATGCAGTGATTGCTGCAATAGACTCCTTTGCTGTTTTATCGGGGCATCAAGAGTTATCATATGTTCCATTTTTCATAAATGGTTATTCATGGGGAGGTCAATTTGGTTATCATTTTTCAAAATGGATTCCTGATAGAATAGCTGGACTCATAACTCAAAAGGGAGGTTACCACGATACCACTAATGCAGGACCAGCTATTGAAATACCTATTTTGATGATAGTTGGTGAAAATGATTTGGAGTATAGAATAGATAACCTGACTGGTATTTTTTTTGAACACCGACCATTGGGAGCAAAATGGACACTTGCAATGGAACCAGAAGCAGCACATACACAGGTATCAGATCATTTGTTTTTGAATTCATTCTTTAACGATGTAATACAAGCTAGGTTACCCCTTGATGTCAATGTCTTTGATACCATTCAATTGAATACGCTTTCTGATACTATTGGTTGGCTAGGTAATCAAAACACATATAGAATTGGATCTTGGGAGTGTTATGATGGAATATTCGATTCATCATCCTGGTTTCCTTCAAGAGGCATTGGCGAATATTGGCAAAATTTCATGACGAATCAGCCAACTGATACAAGTTCTTGCTTTTCATATCTTGACAGTAATTATGTTTATTTTAACATTGGAATACACGGATTAGATAGCACATCAGATTTTATTGTAACTACAAATAATCAAATATTAATAGACGAGTGTCGTTTGCAATTAGAACTTCCCGAGGACGAAAGGCAACTACATATAAATGGATACTTAGACTTTGGTGATGGTGGATTCAATGAACCATGGAACTGGCACATCATACCTAATAATTGGGTATTAGCAGAAATGTCCATAGGAACTTGTAATGTAGATCCAGCATATATTGAAAGTAACCTAGATNATTATGTCAATTCAGTTGGACAGCTTTGTAATTGGGGTAGTTTTGTAAAAAATGAACTTGNAACGGACTGCAACGATGGTGATGAATTATTATGGNATCAATGCTACTCCATTGAAGAGACAATTGAACTGGACCTGTCTTCAAATAATCTATCTGGTCCTATCCCAAATGTGATTGGAAACTTTATGAATCTTAACTATTTGAACCTGAGTAACAATCAATTAACTGATGAAATTCCTCAAGAAATTTTCGAACTTCCTAAATTAAAATATTTGCTACTAAACGATAATCAATTAAATGGTGAACTCCCAGATATATTTACTCAAATGGATAGCATAAACCAATTAAACTTAACTAGAAATAACTTATCAGGTTTGATTCCAGCTAGTATTTGCAGCATATATTCTCAACTCGAACTTTTTGAACTTGGTGAAAATAGTTTATGTCCTCCTTACCCATCTTGTCTTACTTTTGATGACCTTGGATATCAAAATAATACAGATTGTGAGCAGGTAGAGATAACAAACCAACCTACTCCCTTTAGATTCCAAATAAATAATGCATATCCAAACCCATTTAATCCAAATATATTAATTCACTATGAGATTCCTGAAGATGGTAATGTTAAAATCTTTATCTATGATTTAATAGGTAGAAGAATATTCAATATAACAGATGAATATCAATTAAGAGGAAAACACAAAATTGAATGGAACGGAGATGGTGAGGAAAGCGGTGTTTACTTTCTGGAGATTACAACAGAAAACAATCGAGCTGTAAAAAAGTTGGTGCTGTTAAAATAAAAAGATTTTCAGTATCAGTTAAGTCCTTTTGAAACCATCTCAGCAATGT
Organism: Fidelibacterota bacterium; assembly: GCA_002718655.1. Classification (GTDB taxonomy): domain Bacteria; phylum Fidelibacterota; class Marinisomatia; order Marinisomatales; family UBA1611; genus NZWG01. The sequence continues at coordinate 10,438 of PBFM01000024.1, read as the reverse complement.
CAACTATTTTGATGTTTTCTTCATTTCCAGTTGTTTTTACCCCGTCTTCAAGCATAATATTACAGAAATTACATGCTGCAGCAACAGTTTTCGCCTTAGTGTCAACTGCTTGACCAATACGATTCTGATTAATTCTATCACCTGTTTTTACCTCATACCACATATTGCCGCCTCCCGCTCCACAGCAAAAACTTTCTGACTTTGATTGCTCCATCTCTATTAACTTCCCATCATTAAGGATGGACTGAAGAACATTTCTTGGTGCATCATACTCATTATTATGTCTACCTAAATAGCATGGATCATGGAAAGTAATATCTTCATTTACGTAAGGCTTCGGTTTAATCTTACTATCATTAATCAGTTCTTCAATAAATTTAGAGTGATGTACCACATCCAATTCAATACCTAGCTCTGCATAATCATTTTTCAAAGTAGTGAAACAGTGTGGACATTGGGTAACTATCTTTTTAAAATCATATTGCTTAAAGGTTTCTTTATTTTGTTCAGCCATAGTTTGAAAAAGATATTCGTTCCCAATTCTTCTTGCAGAATCACCTGTGCATATTTCCTCATTACCAAGACAGGCATAATCTACACCAGCCTCATTCAAGATATTTACAACAGACTGTGATATTTCTCTTCCTCTTGAGTCATATGCCCCACTACAACCAGCCCAGTACAAAACATCCGCGTTTTTCTTTTCTCTCATTAATGGGACATTGATTCCCTCCATCCAATTTTCTCTATCTTGAGGAGAAAGACCCCATGGGTTTCCATAATTTTCCATTTTTTCAAAAGTTTCCATTGCATCTTTTGGGAAACTCGATTCCATCATCACTAGATTCTGCCTTGATTTTAGAATATCAACCATTGGTTCGTTCCCAACTGGACAGACCTCAACACAATAGCCACATGTAGTACAACTCCAAGCAGCTTCCTCTGTTAACATCCAATCTGTAAGTTGTTTTTCAATTATTTCGCCATCTGAGATAGCCTTCATATTCTGATTTAGAAAATAACGTTTATTTATTTCCAATGCAGAGGGAGACAGTTCTTTTCCAGTAACATATGCAGGACAAGCATCTTGGCACCTACTGCATTGGATGCAGGCATAACCATCCAGTAATTGTGATTGTGCTAGGTGTAGGATTTGAGAAGCACCAAATTGATCAATCTCATCATCTTCAAAATTTATTGCTCCTAATGTAGCCATTGAACTTCGTTCTTTCGTTACCATGATATTTAATGGTCCCATAAAAAGGTGAGCATGTTTGGAATATGGGAAATAAGGTAAAAATGCAAGAATAAGTCCAAGAGCCAGCCACCAGGTAATGTGCTCGAGAGTCTTAACTTTTCCAGTTGGAATATCTGTCCATAAATTAGAAACTAGATTTGCAGCAGGTTGACTCCAATCTGCGCCAGAGAGTGTTATTTCAAAACTTGCTGATAGAAATCTTGAACCAATATGAACAATGATAAAAGAGCCTACAAGTAATGAATCAAAAAACATACCTCTTTTCGCTTTATCTGATAGCATAACAGGTTCTCTTGAAATTAATCGATTGTCATTTAATAAAAAGCGACGCAATAAAAAATAAAAAACTCCTATCAATACTAGGACACTAAACAAATCCACAAAAAATCGATATATATCCCCTAATGTATTATCCGGTAAAAATTTAAAATTTGGTATAAAACCATATAAAACGTCGATGACGTTCACTGCAAGATATAATGTAAACCCCCATGCCACGAGTGCATGAACAAAACCGATGATAGGCCGAGTTTTAAATACTGTTTTCTGTCCAAAAAAAGCAGCTGCTCCTTTTGACCAGTTTCTTATTACATCAGACCACCGGATTGGATGTGCTCCCAATCTTATCACTTTGAACATTCTGCCGAATGTAACATATGAGGCACTTAGTGAACAAAGAGCCAGAATAACAAATATTATTTTTTCAAGATTAGATAACAATTACTTTGACTGCTCTAATGATTCAATTAGCTTAGGTACAATCTCAAGAACATCACCAATAACCGCATAGTCAGAAATTTCAAAAATTGGTGCATCCGCATCTTTATTAATTGCCATAATATTTTTCGCACCTTTCATCCCTACTACATGCTGTATTGCACCCGATATACCTAATGAGAAGTATAATTTAGGTGCAACATTACTTCCTGAACTACCCACTTGTCTAAATGAATCAACCCAACCAGAATCAACAACAGGTCTGCTTGCAGAAACTTCTGCATTTATTACCTTTGCAAGTTCAAATGCGAGAGTGACATTTTCCTCTTTTTCTATTCCACGACCCACTGAGACAAGAACTTCTGCACTTTCTAGATCGACATCACCTTCTTCTTCTTGAAACGGTTCTTCTGAAATGGATTTTATATCAGAGTCTACAAGGGAAACATCAAAAGATTCATTTGAGCATGAACCAAGTTTTAATTGTTCTTCGTTGAAAGCTGCTGATTGAAAACTAATTATCGCAGCATTATCTAAATTAGAAATCGTCGCATTCAGCTTGGCATTTAGCACTTGTTTAATAAAACCCTTATCGCTAATGGATATTACATCTGGTATAAAAGGTATATCCAACTTCGCACTCACTCTAGGTATAAAATCTCTTGTTTGATATGTGTGCCCTATCACTATGAGGTCAGGTGAAAATGATATGAATACTTGCCTGACTACTTCAGAATAGCCATCTGCACTATAAGAAGAAAGTAGATGGTGCTTGACAGTTATGACTTTTTCAAGCTCGTAGCCAGCTAACTCAGATAAAATTTCTTCATTTTCATTACCAATTATTAGGGCAAATATTGAATCACCTAACTCCTGCGCACCTACCAATGCTTCTCTACTTAAGCGATGAAGGGCACCATTATTACTTTCTAGAACTACTAAGATATTCATATATTAAATTACTTTTATATCCGTCCTTAAAATTTCAATGATTCTTGAAACTATTTGGTCGATATCTCCTTTGATTATTTCAGTTTGTTTATTTGTTTGAGGTACGAAGACATTATTAACTTTTTGCAAAGTTTCTTCTTTACTAAGCTCTGTTGCGGACAGGCTATGAATCTCTTTTTTCTTAGCACCCATTATACCCTTCAAGGATGGGTAACGAGGAGTATTCAAGCCAGATTGAATGCTGATTGAAGCAGGAAGTGACAATTGAACCCACTGAAACCAACCAGACTCTAATTCTCTTTTTATACGAATATGATCTTCTTGAATTATTGTTTCTACTGCTAAAGTAGCCGTAGACATTTTTAATATCTCCCCAATTAATACACCCGTCTGCCCCATTCCAGTATCATCTGACTGCAAGCCAGTAAGTACAAGATCAAATTCTTCGCTTTTTATCGCGTTTGATAATCTCTTAGCAATGACCAATGGGTCTTTTTCAGTTATGTCTTGTTCCAAAATGTGAATCCCTCTATCTGCACCTTTTGCAAGAGCTTCACGAATGACCTTTTGCACACGCAGAGGACCCATGCTAACTATTACAACTTCTACATCATCATTTGACTCTTTAATTAATAGTGCTTCTTCTAAAGCATAGTTGTCAGGAGGATTCATTACAAAAGTCACTGATGATTCATCAACCCAATAACCTTCACTATCAATTGGTAGTGCCGATTCCGAACCAGGTACCTGTTTTATTAAGACTGCGATTTTCATTTATAAGTGTAAAGCGGAATAAATTAAGTAAATTTCATACCTAATTTAATTTACCTAGAGTTATTCACCAACTATCATGAAAGAATTTTGGACCTGGCTCGCATTGGAGGCCTCTTTTATATTTGGCAGCATTTTAATGCTATACTGCCTCTTTTTGCTTTGGGCAAGGAGTAGCTACAAGAAGTCTAAAAAGCAATCAGAATAATCTACTTTGAGTATTCGTATTTATTTTTTAGGTTTCTGTGCTATGGTTATTCTATTATATAACCCCTTTCTCAATTTATTTTAAGGAGTAAAAACATGATTAAAATGTTAAAATCTATACTTTTTATAGCTCTATTCGTTAGTATGTCCTTCTCGCAATCTCTTCAGGGAAACTGGGATCTAAATGCTGCAATCGTAGAATACACATATGAGGTACGTGAATTTGATAGCCCAGAAGATTCAGCGAATGGGTCTTACGCGGTAACGGCATCTTGGCCTAGTTCTGCTGCTGCTGCTGCTGGTATGGGATATACACACACATTAAAAGAATTTGCAATCGGTGATACAATATCTGTTGCTCTCGTTCCACTAATTAACGAGACTTTGCTTGGTATGTTTGGGGTTGCCATGAATGTTGACCTAAATGATGACGGTACTTTTACCATTAATGACGGAAGCACATATCCAACAACTGAAACAGAAAACTGTTCCACTTATGCAACAGTCCCAAGTGTTTCCGAAAATGGTACATGGACCAGTACTCCTGGCTTTACTCATCCAGATGATGAGACCGCATATTCAATGGGTTGGGGCATATCACTTTCAGAAGTTTTTGCACAGTTTAGTGCAGCCGACCTAGTAAATGGTTCCTATGGTACAGATTATGGTGTTGGAACAGATATGGAAAATTGGGGAATGGTAACCATAGGCTATGAAGATGCTGACCATACAGTGCCTGAGGATCTAGAGATATTTTGGGAAGCGCATGATGGTACCTCCAGTGGTCTTGGAGTTAATGATGCTGGTCAATTAAATGGATTTACTGGTGTGCCTGTCTCTCCAGCTGATACTGTAACCATAAGTAACATGGAAACTTATTTAATGTATGCGCACCCTGATACAATGCTCTGGTATATGCTAGGATGGACAGGTAGTGATGACCTAAACTTCTTATCTACACCTGCCTTAGGTGGTTCAGGGCACCCTATTGACCCTACGAATACTGATAGCTATACCATCGATCCAATAACGGGAGACACCCTCCCTGTTGGAACCGTTGATGCAAACCACGGTTACCTTTTTGATCCCGCAGCTGCAGACGGTGTACCATTTAGTGGTGACGAGCCTTTAGCACCAACTGGTTTCTTCTTTACTTATAACTTTTTAGAAGCATCAAATGTCTTCTCTACTGTCCTTAATGCACATTTAGCTGCAGGAGTAGACCTCAATGTAGCATTGGCAGCTTCTGCTGACTCGGTCGCTTTCATCTATGTTGGCGCAGATACTTCCGCAGCAATAGGCTCATCAGTAGGTGACACCTTGTATGCAGACTATCTTGCCTGTGCTGGTGCAGGAGGAGGCGATGCTTGTAATGATATTTTTCAAGCTGGGCCTACGATGGCACTAATGGGCGTACAACAATTTTGTGCTTATGAATGCGGTGTAGATGACTCGGGATGGGACTATGATCCTGAGTACGAAACAGGTCGCTTAGTATTTGAAGTGGACAACCGTTGCATACCTGATAATACAACTCAAAGGGTAAACACATTCTGGACCTATGCTGGCGCCACTGCAGAAATAGATGAAGATGCACCTGTTGCCAATGAATTCACACTATATGGAAATTATCCAAACCCATTTAACCCTGAGACTAAAATCAGATTTGCAACTGAAAGAACGTCTGATGTAAAAGTTACCATCTATTCTATTTTAGGTGAGAAGATTTCCGTAGCTCACGATGGGGAATTATCCTCAGGTACTTATGATATTACGTGGCATGGAATGGATTTCAATGGTAACAAAGTTCCAAGTGGCGTTTATTTCTATGAAATACGTTCTGATAACCGAGTTCAGAAAGGGAAAATGCTTCTCTTGAAATAATTACTAACTTAGTAAATATAGTAACCACACTTTGTACTAAACAGCCTCGCTTATCGGGGCTGTTTAGCATTCAAGAGGTAATATTGAAAAAGAAATTTATTTTATCATTCCTTACAGCCTTTACTTTCACATTGGGTCAAGGAGGTACCATATCAGGGAAGGTCACTGATGCTGTAAACGAATCTCCCTTGATTGGTGCAAATGTGATAATTGAAGGGACAAGTAAGGGAGCAGCCACTGATGCCGAAGGCAATTATAAAATCGAAAAATTAATACCCGGTGAATACAATATTATGGTATCGTATATAGGTTATCAGAGTTATAAAGAAAATATCATCATTGATGCTAAAGAAATGTTAACCAAAAATCTTGCACTCGAACCAGAAGCTATTGAAATGGAAACTTATGTGGTTACGGCATCTAGAAGAAGAGAAAGAGTGGAAGATGCTCCCGCAGCTATTTCAGTAATCTCAAAAAGAGAAATTCGTAGAGAAAGCAACACAAACCTAGGTGATTATTTAAAAGGTACTAAGGGTATAGATTTTACACAATCTGGTATTGATAGTTATAATATGACAGCCCGTGGTTTTAATTCTTCTTTTAGCTCCAGACTCTTAACACTAACAGATGGAAGAATGGCAAATGTGCCATCATTAAGATTAACCGCATATAATGTTATTCCAGTTTCCTTTGAAGATGTAGAACAAATTGAAGTGGTCTTGGGACCCTCATCTGCACTTTACGGCCCAAATGCCCATAGCGGTGTTCTAAACATTGTTACCTCCTCTCCATTAAGGTCAACAGGTACAAGCATAAATATTCAAGGTGGAATGTTAAATCAAACCGATACTGATCTATTAAAAAAACTTACTTTTAGAACAGCCCACAAATTTGGAAACATAGGAATCAAACTCTCTGGAGTTGCGCTTTCAGGCCAAGATTGGACGCACTTTAATAATGACGAATTTGAAGGGCACGACCCTGCCTTTATTGGGAGACCAAATCTGAAACATGATAGATTAGATAAAGGTGGAAATAATGCATTCCCAGAAGACAACAATCCAATTTTTACTCAAGAAATGATAGATCATGTGGAAGGATCTGACGAATCTTGGATTGGATATTATTGGGGGGATTATATATCAGAGACAGGTGGTGAAGATGGCTCTCCAACGATCACACAACAAATGATTGATGAAGCGTCTTCAGATCAATTCAATCGCTTCACTCTCCAAAATGGTATGGTCCTGTGGTATGTCACGCAAGATAAACTTGGAAAAATATATGCAGATGGTATTGACAATGATGGTGATGGGGCAATTGATGAGCAAATAGACCTTGGAATCGATGATGAAGAAGAAGCTTGGGTAGATGGTATTGACAATGATGGTGATGGTCTTATTGATGAAAGAGACGAAATTGGAAGCGCATGGCTGGATCGCTTTAATTCTATTACTGATCCAGATAATCTTCAACCCGCTGTTACTAATTATTTCACACCAGATACGAATTATTCCGTTATCGACCAATACCATAAATTTGGATTTGGTAATTATACCTATGACTCCGAAGGCAATATTGTTTTCGATACCAATGATAATGGTATATACGCAGATGACTGGGGATCAAATGGTTTAGATGATGATGATGATTGGGGGCCATTCAAAGATGATCTTGGAAATGCATATGATATTCCCTTTGAACCTTTTGTAGACCTAAATGGGAATGGAGTATATGACAGTGACGTAGCTGAGGGCTATGCAGAAATCTTTGGTACATTTGTGTTATTGGATTTTGGTCTAGATGGCATACCAGCCGATGACGCAAATGGTGATGGTGATTATGATGATGAAGGCGATATTGCACCAGATTATGGAGAGGGAAATGGTGTTTGGGATGGAGAAACATTTGAAAACTTAAATGGAAATTCCGAAATAATTGATGGAGTTAGCACCCCAATTTGGGACATCTTTGTTAACAATGACCTTGATGGAGATGGTAGGCCTAGTCTCGGTGAGAATGGTGTTGATGAGTTTGATGAAAAAGATTTTTCGTTAAACTATGGAGGGCTTAGCAGAGCATATAAAGATGCAAATGATGATGGCATAGAAGACTATCCAGAATTTAATGTTCGTAATTATAGGTATGATCTAAGATTAGATTGGGAACCAAACTCTGATATTTCATTTAATTTATCACATGGTTTTGCTTGGGCCAGAAACATAAACATAACTGGAATTGCTAGATATCTAGCTGATGGTTGGATATATAGATATTATCAGAGTAGACTAAGATGGAAAAATCTTTTCCTGCAAACCTATCTAAACACCAGTTACTCTGGGGACCCCAGCCACCCCACAAGGAACCTAGCAACTGGGAGTATTATTTATGACCGCTCAAAAAAGTTTAGCTTCCAATTACAACATCTTAATGAATGGAAAGATGGAGACATACGATTTGTTTGGGGATTGGATTATTTCTTGACCATGCCAGATACAAGGGGAACCATCCTATCAGATAAAAATCTATTAGATGGACGTGATAACAATGGAAATGGTGAATCCGGATCTCCATACGTGTTTGATGATAAAAATGATAATACATGGTATGATGCTGGAGAAAGGTTCACAAGATGGGATACTGAAGACCTATCACAATTTTCTTTGCCAAATGATTCGTCAAATTCTGATGCCGTTCTTGGCGCAATATCTGATGGAATTGATAATGATAGAGACAGCGATGATTTTGAAGATGTAAACCAAAATGGAATTCCTGATTATATTGATTCAAATGGTAATGGGCAGTATGATTTTGGGGAAATGATTGAGCCAGGGGTTCAATGGCTTGGAGGACAACGGTTCTACGTATTTTCCGATGGTATTGACAATGATGGTGATGGGAAAATAGATGAGAATATCGATGAAGGAATTGATGAGGCTTCTGAAGATAATCGATATACTGTTAACGAACTAGGTGCATATTATCAGATCAATTGGAAGATTAATAGAAAATGGGAGTTCATTCAAGCTACTCGACTTGATGTTCATGATCGTCTATCGGGCCTAATTAATTTTAATAATCAAGATTACGGAATGGGTTATAGCCCATTTAATTGGAAGTTTGATTTTTCCAACACTGAAGGAATCCAAATCTCTCCAAAAGTTGGTTTAGTACACAGACCGAAAGAAAACCAAAATTTTAGATTGACTTGGGCACGTGCATTTAATACTCCAACCAATCAGGCATTATTCCTTGATATTTTTGTTACACGCGTATCTGTATTCAAAGTATATGCCAGGGGTGCTGATGGAGGATATGTATTCCCAAGAGATTCAATTGGAAATCCATATTACTACAGACCATATGAAGGAGTCTATGAAACTGTTGATACTAGTAATTCAATATATTTTTATCCGTCAACAGATCCAAAGATTGAAGGCTTCTATGGAAAAGAGGTTATAGACCTGCCTGAAATTAAACCTGAAATTGTTAATTCTTGGGAGTTTGGTTATAAAGGAAGATTAACAAACCGCTTGTTTGGAACATTGGATCTATACACAAGCCATTATAGTAGTTTTGTCAGCCCGGTAACATTTATTACACCCATAGTTGTTGAAAAAACAGTACTAGAAACAGATTATGATGGAGATGGTATCATTAATACAATCGAAGACATATCAGGTAACAATATTAATGACCAGGAAGATTATGAGGAATCTTTTAACCATTGGCGCGGAGGAATAAAAGGCGTTACCGCAATGGATACCATTCCTGGTTATACCCCTCCCGTTGTAGTTGGATACATAAACTATGGAGAAGTTGACATGTGGGGGTTTGATGCTAGTATAACCTCGCTAATCAGTACGGAGTGGTCAATGGATTTAAACTATTCCTATTTAGGTATGAATGAATTCTTGAATCCAATAACTAACTCTATGGACCCTATTAATGCACCAAGACACAAAATGGGAATGAAACTGCAATATAATCCTAGAAAGTGGCCAATAACTGGTTCTTTGAATGCGAGATATGTTGATGGTTTTAAATGGTCTTCAGGTATTTATTTTGGAAACATAAAGCCATATACTATATTTGACTTACACCTTGCATATAAGTTTAATGATTATTTAAAGGCAAACTTTACTATTACCAATCTACTGGATCACCGCCATATTGAAATAATTGGTGGACCGCCAATTGGTAGGGTAATGCTCTTACGATTGCAAACCACATTTTAACTTTTATTTTAATATTTACATATATCTTTGATAGTTAAAAGAATTAAACTCTTTTCGAATTATCAAAAATAATTAACAATGCTAATACATAATTCATACTAAAAATGTCTAAAAAATTCTCAATCAATACAATTGGAGTATTAGGTGCTGGTCTAATGGGTCATGGTATTGCACATTCAATTTGCAGTTCCGGTTTAGATGTCATAATGATTGACACATCAAAAAAGAATTTGAATATTGCCTTGGATAATATAAAAAAAATTTTACACCTCAATCTTAAAAGTGAAAAGATATCAGAAAATGAATACTCCAAAGCGCTTGAACGTATTACTCTTAGTATAGATTATGATTTATTAAAAGAATGTGATATGATAATTGAAGCAGTCTATGAAAACAGAGAATTGAAACAAAA
>PBFM01000023.1 GCA_002718655.1 Fidelibacterota bacterium | reverse complement strand
TATTGATTTTTCTGTTAATGGAGAATCAGGGCGCTATGCCAACTATCTAAGTATATATGGTAGGAGTAAGCAGTCTTGCTTGACCTGTAAAAACAAAATAAAAAAAATGAAGGTTGCAGGAAGAGGAACCTATGTCTGTACTAAATGCCAAAAAGTATATGGGAAAAGGTAGATTGAAATGTTAGAACCTTTTCAGATATTAAAATCAGAGTGGGAAAACATTAGCCTGGGAATTCAAAAAGCAAAACATGATTATCATTCTTTTGTTCTTTCAACCATCTCAAGTAATGGCCCTGATTCAAGAACAGTTATTTTAAGAGCGGTTGATAAGGATAAACCAGCGATATGGTTTCATTCTGACAAAAGAAGTAAAAAGATACTACACCTGAAAAAAAATAAAAACGTTTCTGCTCTGTTCTATGACAAATCCAGAAAGATTCAATTAAGAATTAACGGGCTTGCACATATTGAGGACAATATTAAAAATAATAAAAGGATATGGGAATCAATGAGACCAGAAAGCAAAATCTGTTATATGGGTCCATATGCTCCCTCACAAAGAATAAATCAATTCGAACCAAATATTCTTGAAAAGTCCGCTCATGATTTAAATGAGGAAGACGAAAATCTTGGTCTATCCCGGTTTTGCAGGATTGGAATAAAAATAAAAAAAATCGATTGGCTTAAGCTGGATTATAAAGGCCACCAAAGGTTAGAGTTTGAATTTGGTAAGGAAATAAAAGTACAATGGATTGCATCATGAGTTTGAAAAATAAAAAACTAATCGCTACGATGATTATTTCATTCGCTGTCTCATCTTGCGTAAGATTGTATAATGGATCATTTGCTCAACCTGATTTCAAACTCATACAACCTGATGAACTAGGACCAACTGTTGAGAAATGGGAGGATGGAGCGCGAACTAAAGGTAACCATAATGAATTTGAGTGGTGGTATCTTGATGCAAAACTAGAAGATGGATCTCTTTTCGTCTGTTACTTTTACAAAGTTCATTTCATAAGAGATCGTTTTTTTATAGGCATGAATTATAGCTCAAAAGAGTATGGTGAAATATTCAAGTTGAAATATTTTAAAAAGAACGAGGTTTCCTTTGCTAAGGACAGTTGTAAAGTAACTATGCGAAATAATTATTTCATTGGCAACTTAAAAGACTATAAGATTTCTTTAGATCCAAATGACTTTGATGGTTTTGGAGTAGATATTGATTTATCTGCAAGACTGAAACCATATAGACCTCAAGATGGAGTTATAAAAGCTGAAGAAGATTTTTTTGCATGGCTAGCAGCAGTACCAGATGGGGAAATAAACCTTGAATTGAATATAAACGGAAAGAAAAGCCAACTCAAAGGCGATGGATACCATGATCACAACTGGGGGAATACACCGTTGCAGCGATTGTTTGATGGATGGGTCTGGTTTCGCGGAAAAACAGATGGTCATACTGTAATTGCTGCAGAATTAAATACCTCCGATGAAAGAGGTGGATATGACATCCCAATTCTATATGTCGCTAATGAAAAAAATGGAATGATTATAAATCGCTTTGGTCAGGATGGCCTTTTTACAAAATATTCCAATAAAATAGAAGGCCTTTACAATAAGGATAATGAACCATATTTCTCATCATTTGACCTGCTTACAAAAGATGGATGTTATGTAAAAATCTCTGGGAAAGATGTCATTGATAATACGAATCTATTTAAAAGAGCTGGTTTACCGTGGCCCATTAGGTGGGCTATGAGTCAGGCAAAGATTGATCCATATTATACAAGATTTGATAGCAATCTATCGTATGAATTGGATGGGAATACAGAAGATGGTTACGGTGTTTTAGAGGTGATGGATTTAAAGTGATTAATAGTAGTTTAGTTAAAATAGAAAAAGTCAGTAAATATTTTGGGAAGGCAAGAGTACTTAATGATGTTAGTTTTGAAATTCCAAAAGGATCAGTTCTAGGCATCCTTGGACCAAATGGAAGTGGCAAGTCAACACTAATGAGAATCATTGCTGGGTTAATTAAATCTTGGGATGGCAATATATATCTTGAAGGTAAGTCCATTATTGATGACAATATATACTTGCATAGAGCTGGTTTTTTAATTGAAGACCCTGCATTCTATGAACATTTAACAGCAGCTGAGAATTTAATGATGCTTTCAAGATTAACTGATTCTCCATTAGATAATATAGAGAGATTGTTAAAAAGGGTTGATTTAAACCGTTCTGCAAATAAGTTAGTAAGAAAGTTTTCCTATGGAATGAAGCAGAGGCTAGGAATTGCTCAAGCAATTTTGAATGACCCCGATATTCTTTTTCTTGATGAACCAAGCAATGGACTTGACCCACATGGAATAGTCCAGATGAATAAAACAATAAGCAATCTAAATAAGCAAGGAAAAACAATATGCCTTAGTACTCATATTGTTGATCATGTAAAAGACCTATGTAGTCATATCATAATTTTAAAAGAAGGTAGTTTAATTTTGGATGACTCTATTGAAAATCTTTTCAAGAACACTACAAAGTATGACATCAAATCCGACAATATAGAATCTATAAAAAACAAATTATCTCAACTTAAAAACTTAACTATCCTTGAAGAAACAGATAAAAAACTAACTATTGATTCAAAATTAAATTTAAGTGAACTCCTCAAGAATTTTTCTGAAAGTGATAATCTATACAGTATTAATAAAAAATTAGATATTCAGGATTTGTTTTCATGATACTAATACTTGTAAAAAATGAGCTTGAAAAGGTTCTAAGAAGAAAACGTACTTATATTAGCTTTCTCTTGATTGGGATCTTAATTCCTTTCGTTGTTGGGGCAATAAGCAATGGTGGAACAACATTAGAAAAGAGTATTTATGGTCAATTATCAGACTCTTTTTTTTTCATAGGTTCTCTATTGAATGGTTACTTAGCAACCTATATTATCATAGCTGTGTTAATTAATCACATGCCTTTTTTATCTACCATCATCGCCTCAGACATTTTTTCTGGTGAATATTCCAGATCAACTTTTAGAATGTATTTAACTAGGCCAATATCAAGAACTAAAGTATTGGCTAGTAAGGTCATTGTTGTGTTGGCTTATACCAGCACTCTTATGGGATTTTTTTTCTTGTATTCATTAATAATCAGTATATCATGGCTTGGGACTGGTGAGCTAGCAGTTTTTCACAAGGGTATTTTATTTTTATCAAGCGATGAGGTAATCCAACGATTTACCCTAGCATTTTTAATTTCAAATTATGTCATGCTCACCATTTCATTACTATGTCTGTTGATTTCAGCCATTTCAAAAAATAGCGTCACCCCAATCATCATTACCATTAGTATAGTTTTCGTAGGAACTGCAATAACATACATACCAATAGAACTATTTAAAATAATCAATCCTTATCTCTTCACTGGATATATTAATTCATTTCTTAGAGCATTTCATAATCCGATACCCTGGTCGCATTTTGGTTCATTATTCATCACGTGCACTGTTTGGTCTACGCTTTTTGTTTCTCTATCACTATTTTTCTTCAATAAAAAGGATATCACTGACTAATGATACGGCATATTAAAAGTCTGTTTACAATCACCGCTCTTTGTAATCTCCTCCATTCTTCTGACTTATCACTAGATGAGATAATTTTGAAAACTAATGAAGAATTTGAAAAAGTGTCTGACTTTCAAGCCAGAATGACTGTAAGCCTTGATGTACCTGGTTTGAGAATGCCAAAGAAGGAATATCGTGCATATTATAAAAAGCCAAATAAATTTAAAGCCACTACAAAGGGTTTTGGTGTTTTACCGAATACAGGACTATTCACAAGTCCTAAGGATAATTTTGATAATTTAAAAAATATGACCATAAATCAAAACCAAACTAAAACTGGAAATAATCAGATTATGATTAGTGGAACCCTTATTACAGACAGTCTCAAAGCAAAATTCCCAAACGAATATGCTAAATTATCGTTCAATCCAATTGTAGATGTTGTAGTAGATACAACCAAGTGGCTCATCAATTCCGTTACAAGCAGAATAGATACTCTGAAATTGTTCCAGATAAATAATCATTATCAATTATATGAAAATAAATACTATCTACCTTCAATATCAAAAGTTGAATATTTTATCAAAGATATGAAACTGGCGAATTGGTTAAAAGATGACATACCCAGTATGATTGGAGCAAATCAACAGTTTGCGAAAGGTCAGGATATTGTTAAAGGATTGATAACTGTAAAATACTCCGACTACTTAATAAATAAAAACCTACCTGATTACATATTTAAGAAAAAACGAATTGACTAAGAGAGGTTATTAGATAAGTATACCATTATTGCATTTTGAGCATGCATTCTATTTTCAGCTTGATCAAAGACAATCGAATTCTTTGATTCCATTACCTCATCTGTAACCTCTCTACCCCTCTCAGCTGGAAGGCAGTGCATGAACAGCGTATCTTTTCCAGTATTATTCATTAAGGATTTATTTACCTGATAGGGTGCAAAAACTTTTTCTCTCTGAGCTGCCTCTTCTTTTTGTCCCATTGATGCCCAAACATCCGTATAAATAACATCAGCACCTTTTACTGCTGAAATTGGATTATGAGATAGTTCAAAAGATGATAAACCTGAATTTTCTACCATTTTTACAGTTTCCATATCAGGCTCAAATCCTTCTGGACCGCAGCAGACAAATTCCATTGGGAGCCTTGAAGCAAGCTGCAACCAAGAATGAACAATATTATTGCCATCTCCCATATAGCAGATTTTTAGGTCATCAAGATTCCCCTTTTGCTCCCATATCGTCATAATATCACATATGATTTGACAAGGATGATTGTAATCTGTTAATCCATTTATTACAGGTACATCTGAATATTCAGCAAGCTCAACAATATGCTTATGATCAAATAGCCTAGCCATAATAACATCATTATATCTACTAAATAATCTAGATATATCTTTGATTGCTTCTCGTTTACCTATCCCAATATCATTTGGACCCAAAAACAGTGCATGACCACCCATCCACTCAAAACCTGTTTCAAAAGAAACTCGTGTACGTGCAGAAGGTTTTGCAAATATCATTGCAAGTGATCTATCCTGAAAAGGTTTATAATTCTCTTTTTTATGAAATTTAGTTTTTAATTCTTTTGCAAGATAAAGAATCTCCCAAATTTCATTGGAATTATAATCTGAAATATGAATGAAATGTTTTCCCATACTGCTGCCCTTATAATACGTATCTGCTTAAATCTTGATCTTCAAGTATTCCATCTAATGATTCTTTTACAATTTTAGCAGTTATCTTTATTTTTTTTTCTCCTCTTTTTGGATGCTCGTAAAGTGGTTTTTCAAGAAGAGTTGTCATTATAGTATGAAGCCTTCTTGCACCAATATTTTCCATATTTGAATTTACATCTGAAGCAATTTGTGCAACTGCTCGAATTGCAGCATTATTAAATTCTAATTCTACATTTTCAGCACTTAATAACGCTGTATACTGTTTTATTAATGCTGATTGAGGATGCGTAAGTATTTTTATAAAATCATTAGTTGTTAACTTATCAAGTTCCACTCTAATTGGAAAACGGCCTTGCAACTCTGGAATCATATCAGAGGGTGCACTTACATGGAATGCGCCTGAAGCAATAAAAAGTATGTGGTCAGTTGAAATCACACCATATTTTGTATTTACGTTACTACCTTCTACTATTGGTAACAAGTCACGCTGTACACCTTCACGACTGACATCCGGTCCCGAACCATTATTGTTTCCAACTACTTTATCAATTTCATCTAAAAATACAATTGCATTATTTTCAGTACGCTCTTTAGCTAAACGAATAACTTCGTCTTGATCAATTAGTTTTGACGCTTCATTTTCAGTAAGTACATCGCGCGCTTCTTTAACTTTCATCTTTTTAGTTCGTCTTTTTTTAGGTAAAGATCCTGTTATCATATCTTTAATGTTCATACCTATATCTTCCATACCCATGGGGCCAAAAACTTGCATCCCAATTGTAGGTTCGTCATCAACATCTATTTCAATTAATTTATCTTCAAAATCTCCATTGTTATATTTTACCCGAATTTTATCTCTAGTTCGTTTTTCTCGGTTAATTATTTTGACATTTTTTTCACCTTTACTATTTTGCTTATTAGGAAATAAAATATCAATTATGCGTTCATCTGCTAAATGCTCAGCTAACTCCATTACCTCAACATATTTTTCACGTTCTACCAGTGAGACTGCAGTATCCATTAAATCTCTTATAATAGATTCAACGTCTCTGCCTACATAACCTACTTCCGTAAATTTGCTAGCTTCTACTTTTATAAAAGGAGCACTTGCAAGAGCAGCTAACCTTCTAGCAATTTCAGTTTTTCCAACACCCGTTGATCCAATCATAATGATATTATTTGGCATTATCTCATCCCTTAATTTTCCTTGGACCTGCTGTCTTCGCCATCGATTCCTTAAAGCTATTGCAACTGCTTTTTTTGCGTTTTTTTGACCTACAATATATCGGTCAAGTTCTTTAACAATCTGCCTGGGTGTCATCTGACTCATGAAATTTCTAAAACGGAAATTGAATGATTAGTATAAATGCAAAGATCTGCTGCGATTTTTAATGATTCCGATGCAATTTTTTTTGCAGAAAATTGAGTATTTTTCAATAAAGCTTCTGCGGCAGCTTGGGCAAAACCACCGCCTGATCCAATTGAAACTACCTGCCCATCAGGCTCTATGACATTCCCATCCCCTGCAATTATAAAACTATTCTGCTTATTCATAACAACAAGCATTGCATCAAGATGTCGGAGCATTTTGTCCATTCTCCATTCTTTAGCTAATTCAACTGTTGCTCTTTTTAAATCACCTTCATATTGTTCTAGTTTTTGTTCGAATTTTTCAAATAGAGTAAGGGCATCTGCTGCTGCACCTGCAAATCCTCCGAGGACTTGGTTTTTTGCAACCTTAAAATCACGTACTTTAATCGCTTTTTGTTTAAATGCCATTTCTCCAAAAGTAACCTGCCCATCTCCTGCCATAGCGACTCTCCCTTTGTGCCTTACACCAATTATGGTTGTTGAACGAATATCTATTTTCATCACAAATATATTACTGAGCCAATTCTTTGAATAACTTTGAATCTATGGGTAAAACTAGTGTCGTTTTGCTATCAATTACTTTTTCGTAGGTTTCTAAAGTACGAATGTATTCATAAAAGTCGGGTGATTTAGAAAACGATGATGCATAAATATCAAGAGCTCTAGCTTCTCCCTCTCCTCGTATTTGTTGAGCTTGTTTATATGCATCAGCAAGGATAACAGTTTTATCTCTATCTGTAGCTGCACGAATTTTTTGAGCTTCTTCTTCACCTTCAGATCTAAACTTGTTTGCTTGGCGTTTCCTTTCAGCTTCCATTCTAGCGTAAATTGAAGCTTCATTTTCCCTTGGAAGATCAACTCTTCGTATTCTAACATCTATGACTTCAATTCCATATTTTCTAGTTTCTTCATTACTAGCATCTGTTACTTTATCCATTATTATTTCTCGGTTTTCAGTAATGATTTCCACCATGTCATGAGTCCCTAATTCTTGTCTTAATTCCGAATAGACAATATCATCCAAACGTGTTTTAGCAGTGGGTACTGCTTTGACAGTTTGTAAAAATAATAAGGGGTCTACTATCCTCCATCTAACATAATTATCAATAATTAGTGATTTTTTATCCCTACTTAGAATTTCCTCAGGAGGGACATCATATTCCAAGAGCCTTTTTTCAAAAGAATTAGATGTTTGAAAGGGAGCTGGTAATTTCCAATTCAATCCAGGATCTTTAATTGTTCGTATCGGCTTCCCAAATTGAAGAATAACAATTTGCTCAGTCTCATCAACGATTATAATTGTTGACAGAGTAAAGAGAGCAATAACTACTATCAATGCTAAAGAAAGATTTTTCATTATTTTTTACCTCCCAATGCTTTATTTGGATTAAGGTTAAGCAGATTTAAAACATTCCCATTATCTTTATCTGGGACTATTATTTTTTCTATTTCTGGAAGTACTTTTTCCATTGTTTCAAGGTAAAGTCTCTTTTCAGTAATACTTTTTGCTTTATTATATTCTTTTAAAATTGTTGTGAATTTCACTGCATCTCCCTCCGCACGTTTAATTCTAGATTCTTTAAATCCCTCTGCATCTCTAATCATTGATTCAGCTTCACCTCTCGCTTTTGGAATGACATCATTTCTATATCCTTCCGCTTGGTTTATCATTCTATTCTTATCTTCCTTCGCAGAGGCTACATCTTTAAATGCACCAATTACTTCTTTTGGAGGAGAAACATCTTGTAATTGTACAGCAACCACGTGTATTCCAGATAAATACTTATCAAGAATTGATTGCAACTGGACCTTTGTTTCTTCTTGGATTGTAAACTTACCAGTTGTTAGAGTTTCATCTATGTTATTACGCCCAACTACAGTCCTCAAACTAGCTTCTGCAGCCTCTCGTACTGTTAATTCTGGTGCAACAATCTTAAATAAATAGGATACGGGATCTTTAATCTTATATTGAACTATCATTTCAGCATCAACAATGTTCTCATCACCTGTAAGCATAAGACTTTCTTTTTCAACTGTTCTATACTGCCCATTTTTCAAAGTCCTAAATCCAATCTCAATACGCTTTACCTCTGTAACTTTTGGCGTGTTAGCGGTTTCAATTGGCGAAGGAAATTTCCAATTTAACCCAGATTGTGCTATTCTTGTATGCTTTCCAAATGTTCTAATTACACCTACTTCATCTGGACCTACAATAAAGATACCTGTTAATAACCAAACAATTAATATTGCAAAAATTATTGGTGTCAATTTAAAATTGAATTCAGGAATCTCTACTTCCTGATCTCCTATTATTATTCTACGAGTTGCCATATTCTCTCCTTTATAGTTCTTTCCTTAGCCTTGCTACTGGATACCCCATTTGGTCTCGATACTTTGCTATTGTCCTTCTTGCTAAATCATAACCAAATTCCTTTAGTTTTTTAACAAGTGTATCATCACTTAATGGAGATTGTTTATTTTCGTTTTTAATTATTTTCTCTAATGCGCGCTTTATAACAAATGTTCCTAAAATCCTACCATCGCCTAGCTCTATTGAATCTGTAAAAAAATGCTTCATTTCATAAATCCCATATGGAGTGTCAACATACTTACCTCGCGTTGATCTACTAATTGTCGAAATATCCATTTGGATTTTTTCTGCTACATCTTGAAGTTTTAACGGACGTAAATAATCTAAGTCACCAGCAAACCACTCTGGTTGAAAAAAGATTATTGATCTCATAACATTAACCATAGTTTGTCTACGTTGATTTATGGCTTCAATAAACCAGTTAGCTGAATCCATTTTTTCTTTTATAAATTTCTTTGCATCGTCTTTAAGATTACCATTCTTTATTTTTGCTTCATAATCTTGGCTAATTCTTAGTTCTGGTATACCAGAATCATTAGTAGTGATAACCCAATCATTTCCATCCTCTGTAATGATAAGATCAGGAATAACAGTCTGAAATTTATCTAAATAACCTTCCCCTGGGCGAGGATTTAAATTTGAAATGTGGTCTATTGCAGTTTGAAGTTCTTTCTCATTACAATCAGCTCTTTTTTTAATCTTATCATAACGTTTTTGCATAAAATCATCAAAAAATTGATCAACAACTTTAAAGGAAAGTGACTCTTTATCATTCTCTAGTTGAATCAATAAACATTCTTTTAAATTTCTGGAACCAATACCTTTTGGCTCTAGTCTTTGGATTTTATGTAAAATTGGAGTTATTTCATTTTCTAATAATTCAAATCTATCTGCTATCAAAATCAAATCAGCATCAAGATATCCTTTATCATTGGTATTCCATATGATTTCTTCAGCTATTTCATTTTCTTTTTCACTCATACCTAAATCTGCTATCTGCTGAATTAAGTTTTCTAGTAAGCTATGGCGATCTGGAAGAGGCATTTCACTTTTTTGTTCAGAAAAATAATATGCTGATTCATCACTATACATATCCTCCAAAGAAACATCTATGTCATCTATACGAGTATCATCATTAATCTCGTCCTGTTCAGAATCACCAGTTTCAACTTGTTCTAATAAAGGATTTTGTTCAAGTTCTTCAATTATTGCGTGCTCCAGATTCAATGCGTTTAATTGTAGCAATTTGGCATGTAAAACTTGTCGTGGAGCAAGTTTTAGTTTCTGAGATTGAATTTGTCTTAAACTATTGGGCATCTTAATTGAGCGTAAATTTTTCACCAAGATATAAACGTCTGGCTTCCTTGTCGTTTGCTAAAAAATCTGAAGTACCTGACTTCAAAATCTGCCCATCAAACAGTAAATATGAGCGATCCGTTATTGATAGCGTTTCTCTAACATTATGATCAGTAATTAGAACTCCTATTTGTTTATTTTTCAAAGATTGCACGATACCTTGAATTTCTTCAACTGCAATTGGATCAACACCCGCAAAAGGCTCATCCAAAAGAATAAAATCTGGATCCATACATAAACATCGAGCTATTTCAACTCTACGACGCTCACCTCCTGATAAAGTATTACCTTTATTATTTAATAAATGAGATATTGATAAATCATTAAGCAATGATTCTATTTTTTGATTTTGGAGTTTCAAGTTTAAATCATTTCTCATTTCAAGAACCAATTTCAAATTATCTTCTACGGTTAATTTGCCAAAAATAGATGGCTCTTGGGCTAAATATCCTATTCCTTTTCTTGCTCTCTTATACATAGCATCATAAGTGATTTCGGTATCATCTAAATAGATTTTACCCTTCGTAGGTTTTACCATACCAGTAATCATATAGAAAGATGTAGTCTTACCTGCACCATTAGGACCCAAAAGACCAACAATTTCCCCACGTTCCAAAGAAATATCTATCTGTTTAACCACCATTCGTTTTCCATATTGTTTAAATAGCCCTTTTGCAATTAAAGCATTATGCCTATGTCTCATTTATACTCTTTTCCTGTAACCCCTGAAGGTTGGATTATTTTCCAATTTTTTAAGTCCGAATCTGATTCAAATCCAATACCATAAATAGTGTCACCCTCAATAGTAGTTATCATAATGCTATCCTTTGTATAAAGTTTCTCACTTACGGATAACCATGTCAAACTTTCTGAAAAAAGTGTTATGCCACTATCCGAGGTAGCAATAACGTTTCCACTTGCCTTCATATCATTAGAGTTTTGGTTTACTTCAGCCCTAAAAGATGTCAATGTTGATGTATGTTGTTCATCTTTGTCATAAAAATCCACAATAATATTACTATCAAGTAATAATGATGCATTGTCACTATATTTTGCTAAATGTCCAGATTCTACCTTTGCTCTAATGATTCCACCATCAGTTAATGTAATGTTTACTCCCCAACTTTCTTGATCTGGCATACCTTCTTTTGAAACTTGATTTGTAATTGATTCCTTTGTGCAGGATGGAAAGAAAATAAAGGAAGATATGATTATAAAATGTATCAAATTAATGTTTTTGAATATTTTTTTTCATTTCTTGGTAAACTTCATCTAAGCGACCTTGTTGTTCAATAATCCATGTGACTGCTTCACGGAAAGCACCCTCTCCGCCTGAAAGTTTTGTTACATGTAATGCTATCTTTTTCACCTCTTCTCTTGCATTTGCTACTGCTATGGGTAGAGCAACTTTTGTCATTATTGGCATATCAATAATATCATCACCGATGTATGCTATCTCATTGTCTTTAAAATTATTATTAAGCTTTATTTCCTCATAAGCGGGAATTTTATTTAGATATCCATTATAAACATCTTCTATTTTTAACTCTTTTGCTCTAAGGTCGGTTGCTTCTGAATATCTCCCAGAGATGAGTGAGATTTTTATATTGGCAGCTTTGGCCATTGCAACACCTACACCATCAAAAACTGAAAACTTTTTCAATTCGATTCCATTATTACCCTTATAAAAACTACCATCAGTCCAGACCCCATCAACATCAGAAATAAGCATTTTTATTTTCTCAAATTTTATTTTCAATTTATACTATCCCTAATCTTTTTTACGGAAATGAGCAAAGATTCTAATTTTTCTAAAGGCCATTGTGTAGAAGCATCAGATTTTGCATTATTTACATCATCATGCACTTCCATAAATAATCCATCACATCCTGCAGCTACTGCAGCCTTTGCTAAAGTTGGAATCATTGAACGCATTCCACCAGTAGTTTCTCCTTTTCCTCCAGGCAACTGGGCACTATGGGTTGCATCAAATATAACGGGATATCCTAACTCTTGCATTATTGGTATCGAGCGCATATCTGCAACAAGATTATTATAACCGAATTGGGTTCCTCTGTCAGTAAGTAAAATATCTCTGCAATCAAACGCATCTAATTTTTTAATAATATTTTTCATATCCCATGGTGCAATAAATTGGCCTTTTTTTATATTTATTGGTTTCCCAGTTTTAGATGCAGCCTCGAGTAAATCTGTTTGTCTACATAAAAATGCAGGGATTTGTAATATATCAGCAACCTCAGAAACTGGTTTTGCTTGAGATGGTAAGTGTATATCGGTTATTACAGGTATTCCAATTTCTGATTTAACTTTTTGTAATATCATAAGACCTTTATCTAAACCAACTCCTCTAAATGATGAAATTGAAGATCTATTTGCCTTATCAAATGAACTTTTAAAAACCACCTTAAGATCAACCCTTACACATATGTCTTTTATAGCAGATGCAATTTTCAAAGTATGGTCAGAATTTTCAATAACGCATGGACCAGCAATAAGCCCTAATTCCTTCATTCCAAAAACTACATTTTTTATATTAACACTATTCATTTTTTTGTTTCACCGATGCCTTGACAAATTCTCTGAAAAGAGGATGCGCTCTATTGACCCGGCTCTTCAATTCAGGGTGAAATTGACCTGCAACAAACCAAGGATGATGCTTAATCTCTATGGCTTCTACGACATTCAAATCCTGATTCACACCTGAAAATATGAGACCATTATTTTCTAAACGTTTTCTATATCGATTGTTCACTTCATATCTGTGTCTATGCCTTTCTGAGATAATTTTCTTTCTATAAGCAGCGTACATTTTTGTTTTTGTTTTTAATTTGCAATCATAGGCACCAAGACGCATAGTGCCACCTTTAATCTTAATTGCTCTTTGAGATTCCATTAAATCAATAACAGGGAATGGAGTTTTTTTGTCAAACTCTGTAGAGTTAGCACTAACTAAACCACATACATTTCTAGCAAATTCAATAACTGCACATTGTAAACCAAGGCAGATACCAAAAAATGGAATCAAATTCTCTCTTGCATATCTTACTGATTGAATTTTGCCCTCACTTCCTCTAGAACCAAATCCTGGTAGAATTAATATTCCGTTTACACCGGAAAATATCATTTGAGCAATCTCTTGGTTCTTAATTTTTTCTGTTTGAACCCATTTAACATTAACTCTTGCATTATTTTCTACTCCAGCATGAACAAATGCTTCCATTACGCTCTTATATGAATCAATTAGTTCTGTATACTTTCCACATAGTGCAATGCTAATATCATGCTTAGGATTTTTATAATTGTGAATAAATTTTTTCAAATTATCTAATCTTGGAGATTTACTTATTTTTAAACGTTCTTTTATTAATTGACCAACATTTTGCTTATACATTGCAAGAGGTACTTCATAAATACTTGGAACATCTATTCCTTCTATAACATAGTCTGGACTCACATTACAGAATAATGCGATTTTTTCCCTTACTGCTTGTTCTATTAATTTCTCAGACCTGCACAATATCATATCAGGTGTAAGACCAATCTCACGCAATTTCATAACGGAATGTTGAGTCGGCTTTGATTTTAATTCACCACTTGCTTTTATATATGGTAGAAGAGTTACATGTACTATCATATGATTATGATAGCCTACTTCTAAGGATAATTGTCTAATTGCTTCCATAAATGGCAAGCTTTCAATGTCACCCACTGTTCCACCAACTTCACAGATAATAACATCATATTTAGTTGGATTACTATTTAAGGCTTTAATGCGAGTTTTTATTTCATCGGTCACATGTGGAATTACCTGTACTGTTTCACCAAGATATTCACCTTTTCTCTCTCGCTCTAAAACAGTACTATAAATTTGACCAGAAGTAGCGTTGTTTTTCTTTGTCATATTAACATCTATAAAACGTTCGTAATGACCAAGATCAAGATCTGTTTCAGAACCATCATCTAATACAAAAACTTCACCGTGTTGATATGGATTCATAGTCCCTGGATCCACATTGAGATATGGATCTAGTTTTAATATCGTAACGTTTACATCAGCTTGTTTAAGCAAATATCCAATTGATGATGCCGCAATTCCTTTTCCTAATCCAGACATCACTCCACCTAAAACAAAAACATATTTTGTATCTATACTAGTCTTTTTCATTTATATTTTCATAATTATTATGAAGACCTTTCATTTTTTTTGAAACTTTTTCTAAATCTTCTTTGGTATCCACTGACCAACTGTCACAGTTAGTAATCACCGCATGAATATCCATATTATTATCTAAAGCTCTTAGTTGTTCCAAGTTGGATTTTATTTCACGCGATGACTTTTCTAATTTAGAAAACTTGAAAAGTTCATTTCGACGATAACCATATACACCTATGTGACGATACACTCCACCAATCTCATAGTCAAATATGTTTCTTTTAAATTCAATTGCATTTTTCTTCTCATCAACAATTGCTTTTACAACATTTGGATTTAAAAGATCACTAACAGTCAATTTAGATGTTACAATAGTTGAAAATTTAATTTCTTTGTTATCAAATGAATCAACAAGCATATCAATTAAAGAAGGTTCAATAAGTGGTTCATCTGCTTGAATATTA
Organism: Fidelibacterota bacterium; assembly: GCA_002718655.1. Taxonomy (GTDB): domain Bacteria; phylum Fidelibacterota; class Marinisomatia; order Marinisomatales; family UBA1611; genus NZWG01. Next base: position 100,657 of record PBFM01000023.1, on the reverse strand, counting down.
ATTATATTTTCAACCTCAGGCATATTCATTATTACTTCAGCGATACGATCTGTTCCAGATGAACAATCAGGCGAGGTCATAATTATTTCGAAATTAAACTCTTTTAATGCATCTAAAGTTTCTTTTGAATCAATCGCCAAAATAACTTTATCAAGTTTTTTGGACTGTAACACTCTCTCCATTACATGTGCAACCATAGGTTTACCATTAAGATCTGCCAAAATCTTATGATGCAGTCGAGCTGAATTAAGTCTTGCAGGGACAATACCTATATTCATGAAAGATTTTTCTTATGATTAATAGAATAGTAAAAATTTTTGAAATAAATTATGTTGACATTTATATTTTGCAATATCTTTTTTAATGCTGATTTAAACATATAAAATTTAATCTTTCTGGTAGTATAAGGACAGAATCAACAACAAAAATGAAAACTACTCAAATCTAAGTGATTCAATTGGGTCCAATTCTGCAGCTCTCCAAGCCGGGTAGATTCCAAATCCTATACCAATAACAGAACAAACAATAAGACCTATCAAAGCCCAGTCTAGAGGTATAACAGCTGGAATGTTAAATAATAATGCCACGATATTTCCTCCACCAATTCCCATTATAATTCCAACTACACCTCCAAATTCACTCAAAAAAATTGCTTCCATTAAAAATTGTGTTAAAATATCCTTTTTAGTTGCTCCAATAGCTTTTCTTATGCCAATCTCTTTTATTCTTTCGGTGACCGAGACTAACATTATATTCATTATTCCTATTCCTGCTACTACAAGAGCTATGATACTTACCAAAAGTGCAAAAAGCTTAATACCGTTTGTAAAACCAGAAAATTGTTCAATCATTTCAGTGTTTGTTATTATCTCAAAATCATTTTCCTGCCCTGGTTGCACTTTCCTTATCGACCTCATAAGACCGATGGCTTCATCCCTAGTTTTTTCAAAGCTCTCTTCAGAAGCTGATTCTACGGTGATACTTAAAGTTGTTCTTTTATCTGAAAATTTATTAAGAAATGTTGAAATTGGTATTGCCATAAAATTATCCTTACTCGTTCCAAAAGCTTCACCCTGCCTCTCAGTAATTCCTATCACTAAATAGTTAAGTCCATTGATTTTAATTTCCTTATTTAAAGGGTCTTCAAATGGAAATAGGCGATCAACCACATCCATTCCAAGTATGCATACGTTTTTTGCAAAATGAATGTCTTCATCAATAAAGTTTCTACCATCTGAAATAAAAGTATTATATGATCTAATAGTGCCGTCATCACCACCAAAAAGTTCAACAGACTTTTTTATTATTTTATCTCTGTATTTTACATTCCTGACAGAAGTTCCCTCAGCAACACTAACCAAAATAGGTAGTTTTGCTCGATCCTTTAATTTTTTATATTGAGTAAAATCAATATTCTTTCTTTTTCTATGTTTTTTTCTACTATCACCAAAGGAAATAGAAGGAAATTTCTGAATTACAAAAGTATTAGTTGCAAACACATTTAAACCTGATGCCACAGAAGACTCTAATGTTCGAATTGCTGTCATTACGCCAATTACAGAAAAAACACCAATACTAATTCCAAGCAATGTAAGAGAAGATCTTAGCTTGTTTTTTCGAATTGAATCAATTGCCATCCAAAAGCTTTCTTTTAATGTGTTTTTTATACTTCTCGATTTGATTTTTTTACTCATATCTCAATGAATCAATCGGATCTAATTTTGATGCACGATAGGATGGAATAAAACCAGAAATCACACCCACAACTATACTCATAAACATAGCAACCAATGATAGAAATATTGGCAACTCAGATGGGAAAAACTTGTTGATGAAAAAACTAAAAATATATGCTAATAAGATTCCAACTGAACCTGCAAAGAGACAAATTGTAACTGCCTCCATTAAAAACTGTCCCATAATCATACCTTTTGTAGCACCAATAGCCTTTCTCACACCTATTTCTCTAGTTCTTTCCTTTACAGAAACAAACATTATATTCATTATTCCAATCCCACCAACAACAAGGGATAAAAGTGTAATGAATATACCAGTTCCACCAATCGCAATCTTTAAAGCTTTATATTGCTTTTCGAATGCTTTTGTTTGGTTAATTGCAAAATCATTTTTCTCATTAGGTTTGAGACCTCTAATATGGCGCATCACTGATATAATCTCATCAAGACCATCTTCTAATTTATCATCAGGTACTTTTACACTTAGTCTCATCCAACCTCTTTTTGAAAAAATCCTCTTATATGCACCAAATGGTAAGATTGCCTGCTTATCAACGCTAAAAAGTCCTAAAAACTTTCCCTGTTTCTCAAGTACACCAATTACTCTAAACTTTATATCATCTATCTTTATATACTTCCCTACTGGATCTTTATCTCCAAAAAAAGCTTCTCTTATTCCTTCACCTATAACCGTTACTCTTGAACCAGAACGGTCTTCATTTTTTGTAAAAAACCTACCAGTAGCAATATTGGTACTAATTGTTTCCATATATTCTTCATTGGTACCAAAGATTTCTGTTCTAGTACTTTTATCTTCAAATGATAATGAAGCACCACGCTGCATTACAGGAGCTACTGCCAGGGCATACTGGGATTTTTCTTTTATCTTATTTACATATTCAGGCAACATGCGCGGTCTGTTTCTAACCTCCCACCATTCCATATCGCTAAACCACTCGTAACGACTAACATATAAAATGTCTTTCCCAAGCCAGGACATACTACTTTCAAATGATTTGTCAAGGCCAGAAATTAGAGTCCCCATCAATGTTACTGAAAGAATCCCAATTATTATACCTAGTGCTGTAAGAATAGACCTTGTCTTATTTGCAAAAACAGCAGATAAGGATATCTTAAAATTTTCAACAAATAAAAGAATCATTTTTTTCTATATATAAATCTTCAATAATTTTGCCGTCTAGGAGGCGAATGATTCTGTTTGCATGTTGTGCTATATCATCCTCGTGAGTAACTAAAATAATTGTATTACCTCTATTATGTAAATCATCAAGAATTTTCATAATTTCTTCTCCACTTTTTGAATCTAGATTTCCAGTGGGTTCGTCCGCAAGTATAATAGAGGGATTATTTACCAATGCTCTTGCTATTGCAACTCGTTGCCTCTGCCCTCCAGACAATTCATTTGGCCTATGATGAGATCTATCAGAAAGTCCCACACTGCTGAGTGCTTCAGATGCCATTTCTTTTCTTTTATCTTTTCTGATATTCGCGTATATGAGTGGAATTTCAACATTGTGCTGGGCTGTTGCTTTTGGTAATAAATTAAAAGTCTGAAAAACAAAACCAATTTTACGATTTCTTATTGAAGCCAATTGAGAGTCATCCATTACTTGCACCATTTCGCCCTCAAATTCATAAATACCAGAGGTAGGAGTATCTAAACAGCCCACCATATTCATAAGTGTTGATTTTCCTGAACCTGATGGCCCCATAATTGCCAAATATTCATTGTCTTTTATTTCAAGATTAACACCGTCTAATGCACGTACTTCTTCTCCCCCTACATTGTATATTTTGTAAATATTTTTTAATAAAATAAGAGCCATAAATGGATTAATAATAATTTCCTGAAAATTTTAATGAATGTATGTATTATATTTAATTTTTAGGGTTTTCACTTGTACCTGATGAATAATTATTTAATGTTACCAATGCGCCGTGAAATAATTCTTTACTAAGAACTCGATAACCACCAGTTACAATCATTTCTCCTAAATTGACGCCTGATTCTACAAAATAATGGTTTTCACTTGATATTCCTACATTAACAGGTTTAACGATAGCGTACTTTTTTTCTGATGGTGCTATTTGATTTTCATATTCATCTACCAAAATGAAAACGACATCAATAGGAATGATTTTCTTATAGGTTTTCATTTCATTCTTATCATTCCCCCAATTTTTTTCCTCTTTATTTTTAACACGATTATCATCATAATTATCTGGTCTTGAAGTAAGGGATTGTATTGGAATTGAAATTACATTCTTAAGGGTTTCAGTAATGATGTTAACAGTGCTACTCATCCCTGGCCTTATTTTATCTGGCACAGAAAGCATTTTAACCTTCACCTTGAAATTTGTTACTTGATTTTGGACACCCATATTCATTGATTGAGCAGTATGTGCAATTTCACTTACTATACCATAGAATATAGTATCAGGATAAGCATCAATCTCAATTTCTGAAGTATCACCAATTTCAATATTAACTACATCATTCTCATTAACATCTACCTCAACTTCCATATGACTAAGATCTGCTATTGTCATTAACACTCCAGGATTGAACATACCCCCAACTGCCATTTCACCCTCCTCCTTTGTAATACTTGTAACTATGCCATACTTAGGAGCAGTTAACTGTGTTTTCGATAATTCATCCTCAGCAGATAATAAATTTGCATTTGCCTGTTCAGATTGACTTAAAGCAATCTGGTATGATGCTTCAATTTGCTCAAGTTCTTGTTTAGATATCAAATTTTGAGAAAAAAGAGATTTTGTTCGATCTAATTGGGATTGTACTTTTCGCAAATTAGCTTCCGATGACCTAACCTGAGATAGCGCATTATTATAACGTGGCCGTATTTGTTTTTCATCAATACGGATAAGGTCTTGCCCCGGCTCTACAGTGTCTCCTTCCATGACCGTAATCTTTGTTATCCATCCTGTAATAGTAGATGTTATTTGGACAGCCTCTTCTGGTTGGATCTTACCACTGGCATTAACTTTATGTACTATGTCACGGGAATCAATTAATTCTGCTTCAACAAGAAAACTTTCGTCATCTTCTTTAAAAAATAACACGTAACCCACACCTATTATTAGAATTGTTAGGAGAGGAATCCATACTTTCTTCTTTTTTATGGTTTTAAGCATCTTTACTCTTCTTTTATTTTATATTCAGTGTCTAATATACCAAGCAAAGCTTTTAAGTTTGCCTCCTGAATTTTCGCATTATGTACAACAGTAATTAGATTTGTATTAGATCTAATTAAAGAGATTTGCGCATCTAGCACTTCTAAAATAGTAGCTGACCCTAAGCTATACCTTTCTCTGACTAGTTTAAGATCTTCTTCTGCTGATTCAACAACTGATCTGTTTATAGGAATTATTTCAGAGAAATTTGTTAATGTTTCACGAATTAATTCTGCCTGAACACGTAAATCATTTAGTAATGTTATATATGCATAATCTGATTGCATCGTTTTTATTTTTGCCTGTTGTTGTTGAATAGTTAACGAATTACCACTATATAATGGTAGGCTAACATAAAGATTGATACCAAAAGACCAATTATCATCAATTGCTTCTATTAATTTCTGGGTAGTTTCACCATTGGCAGAATAATTTAATGATGTATAAATAGATGGAAGTCTTATACCTTTAATAATTTTATAAGAAATTAAATCTAATTTTTTTTGGGCTTCTGCAACTAGTAAGCTTGGATTTTTGTTTTCTAATTGCTTAAGTAAATCTCCACTACTAGGTATGTTTGGTATGACCCATTCGTCATCAGTTGCTGTAATTTCTTGTCCAAAATCCTGTAATCCCATATCGTTGAATAAAATCCTTCGTGCATTTTGTAAATCTGTTTTAAGATTTAATAAATCAATTCTTGCCTGCCCTTGAGCTACTTCAGCTTTTAACAAATCTGTTTTCTTTATTAGTCCTAAATCAAATTGTTTTTTTACAAAAGTTACCTGCTGATTTGACATCTCTAAATTTTTAACAGATACATCAAGAAGTTTTTGAACTTGTAAAAGACCATAGTAAGATTTGATTACATTTTGAATCACCATAATTCTCATTGATCTCTCATTTAGTTCAGCTATATCGAGAACTATTCTTGCTTGATTAATCTGATTACGTGATTGCCCCCCATTGTATAGGTTCTGAGTTAGTGAAATCCCAGTTGAATAATTATCAACGTGGTTTAATTTGATGGTATCGAGGCTTAAGGTCTCAAAATTCAAACTAACACTTTCCATTTCTGGGAAATGAGATTTACCAAAAGAACTAGTGGCTTGTATTGATGGAAGAATATTACTGAATGAGCCTTTTAATCCTTTTGTTGCATAAGTTACACCTAACGTTGAAGATAATAAGGTCTTTTTTTGTTCAAGGGCAATGGTAATACAATTTTCTAATGAATAACCCTTTGGGTATAAATAATTAAGAATAAAAAGAAACACAATTATTGTTGTTTTATTTTTCATATATTTCTAAAAATATTTCAACGATTAAAATTATTTAGATTTAGACACAATAATTATTTATTCATTGGATGATTTTTTATATTGAGCAAGTATTTGAGTGCATCATCATAACTATTGTTAATACTACCATCAAGAATTGCTTCCTCAATTGATTTTTTGATTTTACCAACCTTAGGCCCCTCCTCTAAATCACATATTTTCATTATCTCCTTACCTCTAATAGGTGACTGAAAAGCTTTCATCTCATCTCTTTTGATTACAATTTGCATCTTCTCTTCTACATTTTTAAAATTTTTTAGATACTTTTTTACCTTATTAGGGTTTTTTGTTGTTATGTCTGCCCTACATAATGTCATAAGGTCATTTAAATCCTCTCCAGCAGCAACCATCAATCTCCTTATTGCTGAATCTGTGACAATATCTTTAACCAATGATATGGGACGCAAATGCAAGAGAGTTAGTTTTTTTAAATATTTTTTCAGCTTATTTGATAATTTCATTCTTAATGCTACTTTATCTATCATTTTTTCTCCAACAGCATCATGCCCGTGAAATGTATAACCTTTATTTTTATCGATCCTTCGAGTATTTGGTTTTGCAATATCATGAACAAGAGCAGCAAAACGAATCTCCATTTTATCTGATAATTTAGCAGCATTGTCAACTACCTGAAGGGTATGGTCAAAAATATCTTTATGGTGCCATTCAGATGTTTGATTCATGCCATACATAATATCTATCTCTGGAAAAATTTTTTTCATTATACCCGTTTTCTGCAATATTGTGAGACCAATAGATGGTTTATCAGTCTTTAATATTTTTATGAATTCATCTCTTATCCTTTCACTTGATACTATGTCAATTCTTTTTGAGCACTTTTTCATTGATTGATTGCATTTAGAATCAATTTTAAACATTAGTTTTGATGCAAAATATGCTGCACGCATAATTCTTAATGGGTCTTCAGAAAAGGTCTCATCTGGTTCTAGAGGAGTCTTAAGAATTTTTTTCTTGATATCTCCAACACCTCCAAATGGGTCATTCAATTCTCCAAATCGTGAAGGCTTTATATCCATAGCCATCGCATTAATTGTAAAATCTCTCCTTAACAAATCGCCATTTAGATCAGTATAAATGATTTTATTCGGCTTTCTTGAATTAAAATCGTAAGATTCTTTCCTTGCTGTTGCAACTTCTATTTGCAACTTTTTATTTGGTATTACTGCCGTCCCGAATTTTTCAAAAGGGATAATTTTTTTTGTTCCTAGTTTAATTGCTAGTTTTTTTGCAAAAGGAATCCCTTCCCCAACAATCATAAAATCTATATCGTTTATGGGGTTCCCCATCAATAGGTCTCTGACAAATCCCCCAACAACATATGCCTTCACATCTTCATCCTCAGATAATTCTCCTGCACAAAATAAAATGGTCCTTATCGAATCATATTCAGGGATGTTCAATAAATCTTTAATATTTGCCATACTATAAATTACTTTTTTTAAACAAATACAAACACCTTGTAAAGATAAACCTTTTTAATCAAATTCTTTTAATGATCAAAAGAACAAGATTTCATATTTATATTTCTTTTTTGGCATTTAATCTAATATTTGCTCAATTTTCATCAGTTGATGTTAAAATTGATGATAGACTATTGCGCAGTAATGAAAAGCAAAAAATTATCAATCTTCATAGTGATATAAAAAGATTTTATATTAATTCAACTTGGGATGATAATTATAATGATTTGGATATTAACATATATGTTCAAATCATTTTTGAAGGCGTAACAGAGAAGGGAAGCGAATCCATTTATAATTGCCAAGCACTTTTTTCTAATGGTGGAGAACTAAGATATTTTGATAAAAGTGTCCAATTCATTTATAATTCAGGGACCAACCTTTATTACGACCCTGTATTATTTGAGCCACTAACCGGTATTTTAGCATTTTACGGACATCTTATTCTAGCTGGAGAAATTGACACTTATGAATTTAATGGTGGAAATAGTTCATTTGAAGTTTCTAGAGACATTGCACTTCGCGGATCAGCATCAGATTATAAAAAAGGGTGGGGTTCTCGAATTTCTCTTGTTGATAATCTCAACCGAAATATTGGATTAAGGAAAGCTCGCCTAGCATGGTATATTGCAATGGATTTATACAAAGATGAAAACATTAATCCATTATTAGAAGAATTGAATATTATGTTAGATGGCATTGAACAATCCTACAGGGACATAGGAAGAGATAATCATACCCAGTACTTTTTAAAAATACATTCAAACCAAATTGCCAAAATACTTAAAAAGTTAGGGCAAGAAGAATTACTGATAGACATGATAGAGCTTGATCCAGATAGAATTGAAATCTATCGATCTGCATTAGAAAAAATTTCTAAATAGGTTTTTTTCCCTAAAATATAATGTGAGATAACTATTGGAGAGGTACATAAATTTTTTATGATGCTCCCATCTTTGATTCTTCTTATTTTTTTAAATTGTAAACGTTTTTTAATAATTGAAAGTGGGTGTGTTAAAACCCAAAACAGAGCTCGAATTATTCCTGTAACGTGATTTATATCTAATTTAGTTATTGCATATATAAGTGCAACAAATTCAAGCATAATTCTTATTATTCCTAGGTAAGATGAAAAGAAAAGAGAATAGTTCCCTAAAAGCATTAAAAGGGAGTTTCGATGATTTAAATAATATTTTTGATGACTATGCATAGGTAAAGAAACAGCGTTTTTATGGAAAACAATTGATTTTGGTTCAACCCAGATTTGATATCCCATCGCTTGTAAGCGCCAACATAAATCAATCTCTTCCATATGCGCAAAAAAATCTTCATCAAATCGGCCTGCTAAAAAAAACAGGTCTTTTCTAACCATCATAGAAGTTCCAGATGCCCAAAAACATAACGCGGGGTCATCATATTGACCATTATCTTTTTCTTGTTCAAGAAATAAACGCCCTCTAGCAAATGGATAACAAAGTATATCCATTTGTCCACCACAGCCCCCAGCATAATCAAAAATTTCTTTATCAAAATAATTTAAAATTTTAGGCTGCACTGCAGCAATATTTTGATTGCCATCAATACGATTATAGAGATGATTTAACCAATTATCATCTTGGATTGTATCGTTATTTAAAAAAACTAAATATTCCCCTGATGCAATTTCGGCGCCTCTATTACAGCCCCCAGCATAACCATAATTTGCATCATTCTCAATTAATCTAACTTTTGGGTGATTATTACGTAACCAAGATTGACTACCATCACTTGATGCATTATCAACAATGATTAGTTCGAAAGATTCAAATTTTGTACTATTTATAGAATCTATGCACTCTGAAAGAATCTCAATTCCATTCCAATGTGGAATTATAATTGAGACTATTGGTTTTTTATTGGCCATAGTGACCTATTTTTTATTCGCTTGAGCGAACCTCATTCAGAATTTTAGCTGCATTTCTATCTTCTGGGTTACGTGAGACCCACTCTGATAATATCATTTCAGCTTCATTTAACATACTAGCCTCTCTATAAATATAAACCAAAGAAGAAATAATCTCAGGATATGCCTTTTGCCAGCGAGACCATTGTTTTCTTTTTATTGTGTTGTTACCAACACCAACAGTTCGAACCATCCCTTCAATCTGTAAATATTCTTTTCTCATATCCTCTAAAGTTTCTATCGCTTTTTGAAGATCATCTAATTCCCTGTAAAAGGTATTAGCATAGTCAACTCTGTTTAACGGCTTTCCACCTTCTCTTTCCAGTAGTTGATTCAAAATATCTCTCATGGAATCTAATTCACCTAAATCACCATATATCCTCGCAACCTGGTAATGGAGATCTTCTGATTGAATATCAATAACCCTACTAGGGATTTTTTCTTCCATTTTATTCAATGTTAGAATTATCTTTTCCTTTAACTCATTTAACTTTTCTTCAGATCTGTTTTTTTTCTTTTTCTCTAGCTTTTGATAATCAACATATAAAGTAAATGCAAGTTGTACAAACGCACTCCTGTAATTTTGCAGTAAACGTTTGGTCTGTTTATTATAGTACACCGATTCATTTCCAAGATTTCTAAACATATATCCTGATTGATAATTCTTTGACCACCCTTGATTTAATTCTCCTTTTTCTTGTATGATTTCTTCATCTGTTTCAGGTTGTAATAGTTCAGTCATGGATAAATAAAAATTATCTTCATCAAAATTCGTAGACCATTCTTTTGGACCTACATCGTTCATTAGGTTATCATACATTCTATCAGTATCTACAGGATCCGTTTTATGGCTTTTCAGTTGAAAAGTAAGACCCTGCATATCAAGATACTTATCTAAACCTATGCGGTTTTGTTGAGAAACAGTAACTGCAAAATAAATTGGTATTCTCCACCCGGCATCACTAATAATTCGCATGATCATCATATCTTGCACACGTAAAGCCTGCCCTTGATAAGTAGGTTTCATATCCCATTCAATATACCCATCTTCATTTTTCGGATCATCCTTGACAGGAACTTTAATCTTTTGCGTTTCCCACCTTTGGAGGCTTGAGGTTAATTGGTCTATTTGACGATCTGTTAGTGTAATGAACCTTGTTTCGTTTTGACGCTTATCTCTCCATTGTTTGATATACCATGGAGTGTTTAGCAGACTTAAATTTACTACCGCAACATCCGTTCTTAGTTTTTCTACCTCTTGCAAATACCAAAGAGGAAATGTATCATTATCACCGTTTGTAAAAATAACCGCATTGGGCTCACATGACTGCAAAATGTTATAACTATAATCCCAGGCAACAAAGTTCCCTGAACGGTCATGTGAGTGATAGTTTGCCTTGGCCATGGTGAAAGGGATAAAATGCGTCTGAAATAAAAGCGACAGAACGATTAAACGCTTTGCCAATCCATTATCCTTAAAATACTTTGATATCCATTCGCCTAAGGCAACACTTCCTACCCCTATCCATACTGAAAATGCAAAAAAACTTCCAACATATGAATAATCTCTTTCTCTAGGTTGGGGATTGTCTTGATTGAGGTAGATAATAATCGCATAACCCGTCATGATAAATAATGACATTACTGAAAATGCCATTTTTTCATCTCTATAGGCATGATAAAACATACCAATGATGCCAAGTATAAATGCAAGAGGTAAACCAAATTGCGTTATGTCTACCCCGTCTTCACTATTTTTTGCACCCATTTTAATGACACCAGGTTCTGATGCGGGCCCTCTACCTGCAAATTGCCAGAGAAAATATCTATTGTACATTTTTATTACTTGATAATCCCAAAAATATTCCCACTGTTTACTAATCTGATGTCTACCGTATTTTCTTTTTTGAGATGAAGAAAATTCTCTCCCTGGCCCTTCAGGATAACCTACAACTTCATGTATCGGTGGAAGACCATTAAAACGACGTGGTAAAATTGAAACATCACCATATTGCTCGCGCTCGAGATATGAAATGAATGCTTCAACTGTTTCAGGGTCATTTTCATCAATCCCAGGATCTTGATTGGACCTTACAAATATCATCGTGTATGTAGAATAACCAATAAGCACTAGCACCATTGACGTCATAGCAACAGATATCAATCTCTTGTTATTAGCTATTGCCCATATCATAATTCCAAAAATTGTAATAATTAATAGACCTGTTGAGAAAACACCTATTGCATCAGCAATTTTTGGAATTCCCTTAATGATAACATTATGAATTATAAAAAAAACAATCGCAGTAATTAGCATTGTGACCCCAAAAGTGAGCCACTCAAAGTTGTATTTTTTAAAATAAATAACCAACGCAACAAATGGTAAGGTTAGCAAATTAAGTAAATGTAATCCAGTTGCTAAGCCTATCATATAGGCAATAATCAAAATATATCTTTCATTACCTAATTCGTTAGATTTTTCATTCCATAATAAAATTAACCAAACAACAATCGCCGTAAAAAAAGTACTAAATGCATATACCTCCGCTTCTACTGCATTAAACCAATGACTATCAGTAAATGCAAATGTAAAAGATCCAATTAGTGCAGATCCATAAACGATTATTTCATCGGTTTTAGACTTTATCTCACCCTTCCAATTGACAACAATTTTGACAATGGATAAATACAAAAAGAAAACTGCAAATGCACTTGCAATTGGGGAAAGAATATTTACCCTAAAAGCAATATCCTCGCTGAATGGAATCATTGATGCTATTCTACCTAGCAATAGAAAAAGAGGACTACCTGGAGGATGCGGAACACCTAAAGTGTAGGACACTGCAATGAATTCACCACAATCCCAATAGGAAACCGAAGGTGCCATAGTATCAAAATAAACAATAAATGAAATGATTAATACAATAATAGATAGTATTCGATTGATTCGTGTTTGTTCTAGATTTTTCATGATTTTTTTTGATTTAAAGTCGAGGAATTTAGTTCTTAAAGAGGCGATAGAAAATGGTTCATCATGATAGATTTATATCCTCCAAATATTTTTTGTAATTACTAATAAAGTGATTTTTTATTTTAAAATTTTCTAATGAGGAAAGATTTGGGTCATTCTTAACAATGGAGAAAGCTTCTTTTCTAGCTCTTCTTATCAGCTTACCATCAGTTATCATATTAGCTATTTTAAACTTAAAAAATCCAGATTGTCTTGTTCCAAAAAACTCTCCCGGCCCTCTAATCTTTAAATCTTCATCTGCGATAGTGAAACCATCATTTGTTGTTTCCATAATACTAAGTCTATTCCTCGAAGACTCACTAAAATTTCTTCTAACTAATATACAATAACTTTTTTTTGCACCCCTTCCCACTCGACCTCTTAATTGATGAAGCTGGGTTAAACCAAAGCGTTCAGAGTGCTCAATCAGCATAACTGTAGCATTTGGTATGTCCACTCCTACTTCAATAACTGTAGTTGAGACTAAAATATTTATGGTGTTCCCCTCAAAATTTTTTATTATCATATTCTTTTCTTCAGCCTTCATTTTTCCATGAAGTAGCCCAACTTTTAAACTAGGGAAATGTATTTTTGATAGATCTTCATATGCGCTCTTTGCTGCAGAAAGATCTATTTTTTCAGATTCCTCGATTAATGGATATACTACCATACATTGTCGACCTAAAGATACTTCATCCCTAATAAATTTATAAACCCTATTCATTCTTGATGGTTCCACAATTTTTGTTACGATTGGAATACGGTTCAAAGGTAGTTCATCAATTACAGAAATATCCATATCCCCATTATATGTTATGGCAAGTGTTCTAGGGATAGGTGTCGCTGTCATTGCAAGCGCATGGGGATGACTACCTTTATTAAGCAGGGCAGAGCGTTGCTTAACACCAAACCTATGCTGTTCATCAATAATTATTAAACCAAGGTTTTTAAATGATATATCTTCTTGAATTAATGCATGTGTACCAACCACTATTGATATGTTGCCAGTAGATAAACCATCAATGATTTTAATCCGTTCACTTTTTTTCATCTTCCCAATAAGAATTGCACACGGGATTTTTACTTTGTCTAAGTGTTTCTTAAATGACCTATAGTGCTGACTTGCTAAAATTTCAGTAGGAGCCATAACAGCTATTTGGACATTGTTCCCTACTGCAATCACAGAAATAAGAATGGCCACAATTGTTTTACCAGACCCTACATCACCTTGAATCAAACGGTTCATTGGTAGGCCTTTTTTCATATCAAGATGGACATCTTGGATTACATTTTTTTGGGCTTTTGTGAGCTCAAATTCTAAATCTTCAGAAATAGTTCGAAAATAGGGNCCTACATCTATTAACCTTTTTGATGTTTTTGATTCTANTGATTTTTTNCTCAATGCAAGAAGTAATTGTAGAAAAAAATGCTCATCNAATTTCAACCTTCTTACAGCAGAATCTAAATCTTCAANATTTTTTGAAAAATGTATGTCACTTAAAGCTTTTTCTAAATTAATTAGACCATTTTTATTTAGAGTATTCCTTGGCATTCTTTCTGGAATCGATGAAATATTTCCTAATATATTTTTCATTATGCTTCTTAGCCTTCTTTGATCTATCCCAGCAGATTTCATTTCTTGATTTAAGGGATAAATTGGAATGATTTTCCCAGAACTAATAGGGTCTTCATCAGATTGAAGTTTTTCACATTCTGGATGTGTAATGGAGAAGCCTTTAAACCACTCAACCTTTCCATTGATTGCTAATTTCTCTTTTATTTTAAAAAGATTTTTTATATATCTAACGCCATTGAACCAGTTTAATGTTAAAATTCCCGTACCGTCTGATACAATAATTTGAAACATTTTTCCATTACGAGTTGGTCTCTCACGAAGAGTTTGAACATCTGCAACAATTGTATATCTCTCACCTTTTTTTAAATCTCCTATTGGGGTAACAACTGTTCTATCGAGATGTCGCCTGGGGAAATAATATAACATATCTTCAATAGAAAATATTTCAAGGTCATTGAATATTTTTGCTCTAAGGTGACCAACTCCTTTAATAGAAGAAATGGGGTCATTTAAATTCAAAACTGACCTAGAAAATAATTATTTCCATTCTTTTCGATAGGTATAATATACGTTTTTAGTTTCACCTGCATTGATTGTTAATGGAAAATGAACTGTTGAAGCATCTTCTTTCTGATAATTAATTGATTCATCTTTTATTATCCAGTCACCATTTATATGCTCAACTAATAAAACATTTATTTCTTCACTTCGTGCATTTGTAATTTTTATTTCTATGACCGCTTCTTCACTTTTTCGTTGTCGGTCGTAATTTAGAACTTTTCTATTACCAATTACATCAAACGCACGACCAGAAGTTAATGTAGTTGACTGGCCCTTTGGTACCTGCCCCATTTTATCAGCACCAATATATGATAGCCCAGATGATTTTTTTGAAGAATAAATCTCAACTTTACCACCAGGAAGAGATATCCCTAAACCATTTGACTCTATGTTCACCATAGTGAGTTGAACTTCTAATGGCTCCTCTTTTTGACGCCTTTCACTATTTTCAAAAACATATTTCTTTTCATAGCCCACATCTAAAGGACCATACATTCTTACAGTGATATTCTCCTTTGGCCCTAAATCATATGATTCATTTAATGCATAAATATGATAATCCCCTAGCTCGTCTCTACTCATATTTGGCATCATCTCACTTGCGGCTAACATAGTATTACGATTTAATCTTTCTGGCCTAGGACCTATTGATTTAACCTTATTTAAGTTCCCTTCTACCAACATTAGTGATGCGTTTTTAAAACCCATATCTGAACTATTTGAAATAACTGCTTCTGCTATGAGCTCTCCTTTTTCTTCATTAATCATTTTCAATCTATACACAGTATCCCAAGAGAAATTGTTAGTTTTATAAACTAACTCTCCATTTATAACCCTTTTTAATTTTGATTTTATGTCCCATGATAAATAGGGACGGAAAATGGGCTCTTTAAGATTATCGGACTCTTTTCCATAAAATTCTAAATGTCTTTTATTGTATGATAAAATCTCCGCCTGTTTTGAGATTGTAATGGTTGTAGGACTTGTTTCCAACAGTATTCCTTTGATCTTTTTACTATCCATAGGTTTTAATACTATCTCCTTACCCCTAAGCGAATTAAAATACCTTGAGCTTGTAAAAATATTATCATTGAACGTTTGGGAAATAATGTCTGCCCCAATTATATTTAAAAATGGTGTATCTTTATGAATACCATCTGGTAAGTCACCCCACATAACAGAATTATAACCTGATTTTATTGACCATTCTACTGGTTGCTTAACTAGCGCGGTACCATCTTTGTATATGGTCAATGTAGCTTTTTTTGAGGAACAAATTGCAAATGAAAAAAGTAATAATAAATAAATAGATTTGTTCAATTTAGCATCTCCAAATTTGATGTCAATTTTTCTAATTCTTCATTCAACTTATTTTGGTTTGATTTTTCTTTTTTAATTACATACTCCGGTGCACGTGTTAAAAAATTTTGATTTGTTAATTTAGTATTGATTTCTAAAAGTAACCGCTTGACTTCAGACATGCGTTTGTTCATTCTTTGAATTTCTCCAGTCAAATCTACTAACCCTTCAAGTAAAATATATAGCTCCATACCATTAGAAACTACTGTTGCAGAATACTTTGGCCTTTCAATATCTACACCAATTAAGATGTCGTCAATCTTGGCCATAGATTTAAATAAATCCAAGTGCACATTCAAAAATACTTTTTGGTCATCAGTACAGCGTATGTGCAGGTTGGAGAGTTTTGAAGGGGGAACATTCATTCTACTGCGAATTGATCGTACTGAAGTAATAAGTTCCTTGAGTATATTCATAGTCTTTTCAGAAGAAATATCAATTAAATTTTCTTTTTTTATCCACGAAGATATAATCAAATCTTTAGAACCCTTCGTTTTAAAATGAACCCATAATTCCTCTGTAATAAATGGAGCAAAAGGATGTAAAAGAACAAGTATGGTACGGATGCATTTCATTGAAATGATTTTAGAATTCATTGAAAGATCATCATTACTACGAAATCTCGTTTTTGCAATTTCTAAATACCAATCGCAAAAATCACTCCATATAAATTCATATAAAACCTTTGCAGCTTCATTAAAATGAAACCTATCTAACTGTTTGTTATAATCCGCAACTGTCATTGATAGTCTACTGAGTATCCACTTATCAGTGAGGTCTAATTCAATTTCGTTGATAGAATCATTTATCTCTTCGTTTTCATTAAGATTCAATTGAATAAATCTGCAAGCATTCCATAACTTATTCATAAAATTTCTTCCTATCTCAAGCCTGCTTTTTGAGAAAAGCACATCCAATCCTTGAGGTGACATCAGCATAATACCAAATCTTACTGCATCTGTACCAAATTCATCAAATAATTCAATTGGATCGGGTGAGTTACCTAAAGACTTACTTAGTTTTTTACCAGTTGAATCTCTAAGTATGGATGTAAAATAAACGTCACTGAATGGTTTTTGATTTTGGAATTCATATCCAGACATAATCATCCTAGCTACCCAAAAGAAGATAATATCTGGCCCCGTTACAAGCGTATCTGTGGGATAAAATTTATTAAGCTCTTCATTATCTTTTGGCCAGCCATAAACACCTAATGGCCAAATCCAAGAGCTTGCCCAGGTATCTAAAACATCTGGGTCTCGATTCCAATTCTCTGGATCTTTTGGACCATCAATTGAAACGTGAACCTTACTTTCATCATCATTATGGTACCACACAGGAATTTGGTGACCCCACCAAAGTTGACGACTTACACACCAGTCTTTGATATTATGCATCCAATGCTCATATGTTTTTGTCCAATGTGAAGGATGAAATGAGATTTTTTTATTTTGAATTGCCTCCATTGCAGGCTTAGATAGTTCTTTCATTTTAATGAACCATTGTTTAGACATATAAAATTCAATGGGCACATTTCCTCTTTCAGAATATCCGACCTTGTTAACATAATCTTCTACTTTTTGAATTAATCCTTTTGAATCAAGATCTTGCACTACCATTTTTCTTCCATCTTCTCGAGAAAGACCTTGATATTTTCTTGGGACATTCGCATTTAGAGAAGCATCTGGGTTCATAATATTTATGAATTCAAGATTATGGCGTTCACCAATGGAAAAGTCATTAGGGTCATGTGCAGGTGTAACCTTAACACAACCGGTCCCAAAGTTAGGATCCACATATTTATCAGCAATAATTGGAATTTCCCTGCCTACTAATGGAAGAATAATCGCTTCTCCAATTAAATCTTCATAGCGACTATCATCAGGGTGAACTGCAACGGCAGTATCACCAAGCATTGTTTCTGGACGTGTTGTCGCAACCACAACACACTTATTTAGATTTAAAACAGGATAGCGAAAATACCATAGAGAACCTTTTTTCTCCCGGTGGAATACTTCTTCATCACTTATTGCAGACTTAGAAATTGGACACCAGTTAACTAAGCGATGTCCTCTATAAATCAATCCTTTTTCATATAGTAAAACAAATGCATGTAAAACTGAATTACTGTAATCCTGGTCCATCGTAAATCGCTCTCTACTCCAATCACAGGAGCAACCTAATTTTTTTAACTGATTTATAATTATTCCACCATACTTATTCTTCCACTCCCATGCATAACTTAAAAATTGTTCACGTGTTAGTTTATTTTTATCAATGCCTTTTTCCTTCAGCATTGCAACAACTTTTGTCTCAGTTGCAATTGATGCGTGGTCTGTCCCAGGAACCCAACAGGCCTCTTTTCCTTCCATTCGTGCTTTACGTATCAAAATATCTTGTATTGTGTTGTTTAGTACATGCCCAACAGTGAGCATACCTGTAACATTAGGGGGCGGTATGACAATTGTATATGGTTCTTTTCCTGAACTGGAATCACTTTTAAAATAATCTTTTGAGAGCCAATGGTCATACCATTTGCACTCAACGATTGATGAGTCATATGTTTTTTCTAATTTGGAATAAGGCATTGAATCAATATGTGTGAATAAACCTAAAATATTTTATTTTGAGCATCTGATTTTACTACAATTAAAATACTCTTTCATTGGAAACATAATTAGCAAATTAATTTTTAAATTAATTAATTAACGTTTTGTAAAATTTTAGGAATATGAAATATATTACTTAGTTCAAATAATTTTATATATTAAAATAAAAACCATATCCTTGAATCAATGATTGAAAAAATATTTCGGTTGGTAATTTCTAATCCTAGGATAACTTTAACTTCCCTCCTATCTATAACTTTATTTTGGTCTTTATTCATACCCAGGATAAAAATTGATTTTTCAATCGAACATTTATTTTCCAAGAATGATTCAGAAGTTGAAAAATATTTTTCTTTTAGAGATGCTTTCGGTCGCGAAGATAATGTGATTACAATAATATATAAACCTGTCGATCATTTAAATAGAACACTTTTTATAGAACTAGAGACACTTGTCATTGAAATAGAGGATATACCAGGAGTTAAAAATGTGATTTCTTTATTTAGTTTAAGCGATATTGATTCTAGAGCATGGTTAGGAAATTTTCAATATGATGATAGCGTTTGGAATAGAGATACGATTTTTAAAAAGTTGAAATATATCCAAACTGATCCATCCATTGGTTCAAGAATATTATCTAAAGATCTATCATATGGTGCTTTAATTATTAACCTATCTGACGAAGCAAATAATCATCGCAGTCGATCTAGTTTATTGAACAACATAAAAATACTTACTGATAAAACATCATCAGAATGGACTTTCTCAGGAGTGTCTGTTTTGCGCACTGAATATGTTCGTTATATGCTTCGTGATAATTTTGTTTTTTTACCACCAATTGCAATATTACTCATTTCGATTTTAATGTATGTATTTCGAAATTGGGTCTTTGTATTGCTTCCAATGGGTACTGTGATAATAACGGTATTATGGTTGCTTGGTATAATGGGATTATTTGGCTTAGAAATCAATATTATGACATATATCGTACCCACGCTCTTATTTATAATAGGTATTAGCGATGCCATCCACATACAGGCAAGATTTAGAGAAAATCTATTAGAAAGCCCTACAAATCCTACCAAATGCATGTTCAAAACAATGGTGCAAATGTCAAAAGTAATTTTCCTTACTAGTTTTACAACTTCAATAGGATTTTTCGCCTTGACTACAACATCCATCAATATTGTACAAGAGTTTGGCCTTGAAATTTCTATTGGAGTAATGATAGCCTGGTTGGTGTCAATTTTATTAGTGCCTTCAGGTATAATTATATTCCAGTCTTATGACAAAAAAAATAACAGCTTGTTTTTTCCAATGCTGAATTGGTTAGCAAACACAATACCAAAACAACCTTGGGTATTCATTATTATTCCTTTAGTTATTGTAAGTACTGCGGTGTACAAAATAAAAGATATCTCAACTGATGCATCATTAATGGATGACCTAAGACCTCAAAATAAATTGTATCGCGACCTGAAAATCACAGAAAAATACTTTGGGGGGGTTCTTCCTTTTGAGGTCTTATTAAAATTAGATAAAGATAACAATATCCCTAACAATACTTTACTAGACCCGTTTTTCATACCATATTTAGAAAAAGTTGAAAAACTTCTAAATAATGAATTACGAGATAGCAGATTTTTTTCATTAAACACACTACTCAAATCTGTAAAAAGAGTTCGTGGTGATAATGAAGAAATATTTTATGATAAAAGTTTTATAGATCAAATAATAAATAGTAGATCAAAGGACCAAATAAAATTAATCAGCGATGATAATCAAACTCTTAGAATCACAGGCTTAATTGAAAATAAAACCTCATCTGAGATGGAATCCATATATGGTCGATTAGATTCATTAGAAAAATCATTCCCAGATTATCTTGACATTGAATGCACGGGTACAACGGTAGTCGCACTAAGAACTAATGATTATCTTGTTCAGTCCTTGGTAAACAGCCTTGGATTAGCACTTTTCTTCATTAGCATAGTAATAGCAATAATGTTTAGAAAAAAATCGATTCTTTTTGCAAGTCTAATTACAAATCTAATTCCTATTTTTACAGTTCTTGGTTTTCTAGCATGGCTTGGTGTTTCAATACGACCACCAACTGCAATGACCTTTTCAGTGGCTCTTGGTATTGCTGTTGATGATAGCTTGCATTTTTTATTACGCTACCTTAAAGAGCTAAATAAAGGACGAAATAAAAAAGAGGCAATAAAGTCTACAATATTACATACTGGGTCAGCGTTAATGATTACTACAACGATTCTTGTTTCTGGTTTTTCCATACTCCTTCTTTCTGCTTTTCTACCAACTTATCAATTTGGTCTGCTTTCTGCCGGTATGATAAGCACAGCACTTATCTGCGACCTTACATTACTACCAGCTCTATGTTTAATCCTTCCTGAAAAAACTAGAAGATTTAAAAAGTAATGTCAAAATATTTCCAGGAGGATTCCCCACTCATTTCATCAACCCCATTAGCATTTGTTTCATTGATTGCTTTTATTTTCCATCGATAAGACCCTTCGTGCATACCATTTTGTATACCAAAACAAGAAATAAGATTTGAAGGAGCATTTGAATGAAAAGTATTATTTTGCTCTCCCCAATAAGAAGTAGCTGGGAAAAAGGGAAATGATATTGGAGTTGTATTTTCAAATCCAAACCAAATATTATAAAACTTACTAACCCAAATTGTTTCAATATCATTACCCATTAATTTCTCAATCCTTATTATAAATTCACTTGTATATTGGAAATTAGATACATTATCAACCCAACGAAAAATGGGAAATGAATCTGATACGGTATTTATTGGTGAAATTGCTGATGGGCCAGAACTAATTGTATATGAAACTGTATCCGATGGCTCACTATGATTTCCGTCAAGGCCCTCTGCTCTTATAAAGTAAAAGTATTTCACATATTCTACTGCTGATGTATCAAAGTATAACGTATCATAAGAAAATTCATCATTTATAAATGTTCTGCCTATAAAATCATATTCAATTTTTGAATTAGTTGTTTCATTTCCTCGATAAATTGAATATCCTTGTACATTTGTATTTTGGCTGGAAAACCACATTAAAATAATACCACTCTTCAATCTATTATCAGAATCTATTCCAAGTTCAAATTGATTGTCAGATTGTGTTTTTTCTACTATTACAGGAGGTGTTAATGTGGTATTGTTGTTTATCGGGATATCGCAACCAATAAATAATAGTATAAAGATGATTTGAAAAGTGAATTTCAAAATTGCAACTCCATTCCGATGCGATGTGCGCCACCTAATTCGTGGTCACCAAAACCATAATCTAATCTTAACTCTTTTACTTTTTTAAACTTTGTCATAAACCCAATACCACCTTGGTACGTATTCGCATAGTTACCTAATCTTATATAAAGTTTTTTTCTAATTTTTAATTCCATACCATATTGTAATTGATTTGGAAACAAATTGTTTTGCTGGGTTAAAAATAAAATATTTGTATCAATTAATTTAATTGGATGATCATAACTGAATCCATATAAGAATTGCATTGGTATGACATCTTTTAAATTATTAGACCATATTAAATGTGTTCCTGCAATATTATTTATACTCATACCTGCAGAAAACCTTCCCAGATTCCAAAATGAAAAAACATCAGATAATGAAAAAGAAAACATTCCTCCAATATCAATACCGATGCCAACTGCGTCTCGATTGTTCAACTCTTTTTTTATCATCTTTATGTTTGCACCAATTGGTGCCTCAAAAGGCAGATAATTAAGCCCTAAATTTATTTCACCATTATATAACTTTGAATATGTAGAGGTAAAAGAAATTTCTAAATCCTCGAAAACTTCATAACCATTATTAAAAAGGTTTCTAATTGAATCACGTCTAGCTTCAAGAGAACCAATCAATCCAAGATCTGGCCGAACTTGAATATCGTCTACTATCAAACCTGAAAAGTTAAAACTAACATATTGCTGGTTTTTTAAAGGAGTTGCGATACTAATGCTCGAATATTCTGCAAGATTAAATTGATTTACTACAAGAAGGGAAAACACTCTATTTTTTATTGATGATATAGAGGCAGGTGAAATATAAAATCCTGTAGGGTTACCCATATCTGCAATTACAGCCTGCCCCAAGCCAAGGTTACGGGCAGATGTCCCAAGGTTTAAAAAAGCATCACCATACTTTCCTGTAGAGAAAAGGTAACTTATGAAAAATAGGATTGTGAGATATCTCATCTTGACCTACCAACTTTACCAATACTATGAAATGTTTCTCCTTCAAATTTGAATTTGTACTTATAAAAATACACTCCATTTGCAACCTCGGACCCAAATTCATCCCTGCCATCCCATAATATTTCATGATATCCAGTAGAATTCAGCGAGTTACTATATAGATAATTATAGTCATTGAATTCTCTTATGCTCCTACCATCTAATGAATATATCTTCAAATTAAAATCTTCAACGCTACGAGTTAATTCATAGGAAAACCGTGTATATTGGCTAAATGGGTTAGGGAAATTACCATAGTCGAATATTTGCATTTCCCCACTTACAATAAAATCCATTGTTAATGTATCTGATAGATTGCCCATATAATCTGAAGCAACAAAGCTTATTGTCCTGTCATTTAATGATAATATTGGATTCAAGGTTATCTGAGTAAAGGACCCTACCTGATCAGTTTGAATATCTTGCATCACATTCCAATCCAAACCATTCTTAGAAAATCTTGTTTCTTCAGAGTTCAAATTAATCCCATTTTCATCTCGCGCCAGAATATTGATTTCTGGTTCATAGCCTATGTAGCTACCATTAAGTAATCGTTTACCATCAATCGTAGCCTCTAGTATTGGAGCAGAATTATCATTCACATGCATCCATATATATTCAGATGAACCAGTACCTTGAAAAGTGTAAAAACCAGCTCTCCATTCACCCATTACTGGTAGCCATAAACTCATAACTCCATCATAAAAAAACAAAAGAGTATCTTGCCCATAGTGTTTTTGCAGGGGCCATAAACCAGTCCAATTTATATTTTCATTAACTACAATATTTAAATTAGTCGGACTTTCTTGATTTTGAATAGGGACTATACTAGGTTGACTTTTATTATCATAAGCCAAATCCATATTTAATAAAAGTATGTTTTTTTGTTCCACCTGTCCAGAGACAGCATGCAAACCTAGTTTTTGATAGTAAATTGTATCATTATTCATTAAGTCTTCGGTTGATCCTTGATTTGATGTAATCCAAAAACGATCAGCAGTTATGGATGTATCTAAAGAATAAACCTGATTTTCAAGGTTTTTCCTTTTATTATCTACAATTAAACGAAAAGTATGACTTCCAGAACGAAACGGAAAATCAATGATTTTTGTAATCTGTTGGTTAGGAAAAATGTTCAAAGAATCAAAATGGAGCTGTGTATATGTGGAGTCTCCTTCCCATCTAACATTCAATGATAGATGACACATACCATAACCATTTGAATGATTTTTTAATTTGCAAATCAATCCCACTCTATCTGATTCTGGCATGAGAATTGAAATTGGTTTTACTTCTATCTCTGAAT
This sequence comes from Fidelibacterota bacterium, assembly GCA_002718655.1. Classification (GTDB taxonomy): domain Bacteria; phylum Fidelibacterota; class Marinisomatia; order Marinisomatales; family UBA1611; genus NZWG01. The sequence goes on along the minus strand of PBFM01000023.1, from coordinate 76,228 downwards.
AGATTTTAATTTCAAAGTTCTCTGACCAAATTATTAAATCACTATCTGAGACTACTTTTAACTGAAGAAAAATAGTCGTAGCAGAGTCAGGAATAGAAATTTTATTTGCTAAACTGTAAATATTATCCCCATCATAAACCATATTATCAAAAAACAGGTCATTTACCCAGCATTCCACATTCAAAATTTCATTTTGAGATTCTACAATAGCACTAAAAGTAAGACTATCGCCAATAACAGGATACTCAGGATCAACAGATTGCAAATCGAAAAGAGTTCCACCAAGCTGATAATATGTTGAAAATTGAATATTCTCCTGATTATTCTGGTTTAATACGCCTACCAACTTGACCTGTCCGGAATCAATATTTTCAGGAATTAAAATTGTATTACCATTGGTAGTTTGAGGTTCTGATATTGGAAAATTATTATCATCAAACCATTGTATGGCTAGTGAATCAAAATTTAGAGAATCAACACCAAGTTCTATCTCACCTTCATTTGAAACTAAGAGACCACCAGCATCAAGATCAATATTTTCATAAGTTAAAATTTTGATTGCGGGATCTCCTAGTAGATTAAATTGATATATTTGACTTATTGCTATTTCTGGGTAAATAGAGTTGTTAAATAAATATTCCAATTTTGATTGATTTAATAATTCTCCAAAAGGCAACATATCATTATTCGTATCAAATAATTTGTTTTGAATTTTTTCCAGAAGTAAAAAATTGTTTTGTATCCAACCAACTCCAGATGAGCCTAACCAAGCATATGAACCTCCAGCTTGGTGAGCCATCATTCTCCTACCAAGCGAATTTTCATTCTTTATATCTCCAGTGTAACAAGTCATACTTGTTATAAAGGGTGCCTTATCCTCATTGTTTAGCTCAATTAAATCATTTAATGTAAATAAAGAACGGTCACCCCACACAGCACCACCACCGTGTCCAAAAAAATTAACATATGAAACTCCATCTTCGAACCGATTGATTAGTGTTTCAGTGCTACCATAAAAGGGACCATTCTCTGAATACATATCAACAAATAGTCGAATTGGGAAGAAACCTTTATTAATAATTCTTGGAACCAAATCCTCAGTTTGGTATCTAAACTCATCATCATAACCAGCTATCATGAGAATACTATTTTCCCAAATCCCATGTGACTGATTTATCGCATTCATATTCTTGTTTACCATATTCTCAATTTCTAATATGTTCTTTGCAGGAAAGCGACCTATAGAAAGTTCTGGGATATAATCGTCCCCTTCAATTAATGAATACCAATAATCTGAAAATGCAGCACCATAGGCTACCGTTTGAATAAACATAGCAGGAATAGTAAGGTCCTGAGCAATCAACACATAATCAGGAGTTTCCAGCCAATTTGAATATGCCTCTGAAAGGAATTCGCGTATTGCATAAGGACTTAGGACACCATCTGAATAGTATCTATATATGGATTCAGGTGTTTTAATTACTGCGCCATAATTATTTACCAATGGAAGTAATGCCTGCTTAAAAGAATCTGGTGCAATCACCACATAATTTGATTGCTCAAAATGAATATCGTTAATTGGATCAACTTTTTGTATTCTTTTTGGATATGGAATTTGATTAATAGAAGATATAAAATATTTTTGCGATTGGTCAATTATCTGATCTTGAAAAACCACACTTAAATTCTCATCAGATTCTATCAATAGGAAATTTTCAAGCCTAGTTTCTCCTGATTTGTAAATAATTATGTCAGGTGAAGAAAAACCATTAATGGTGAACTGTGATGTTGATGTATAATTCCCATCTCGGCTAAAATATAATTTATCATTATTTATTTTGTACAATCTATCATATGTAACTTCTATCCAATCAAGCAAAATCTTATCAACAAGCCCATCAAGATCTTGAACACCTATATTCAGTTGATTCAATCCAACTGACAAGTCTTCATTGGTAAACTGATTGGAGGTAAACTCCTGTGTTGAATTTCCATACCACTCTAATGAGCCTAAAAATCGTTGTTCATTCAATGTTATGTTAACCCGCCTTAACCCAGGTACTATGCCTTGGAACTTAATCTTAAGTTGATAATGGCCACTTGGCGAAGGATTTGGTACTTGAAAGAAAAAGTTATAATTCTGATCCCCATAAAGTGAAGGGTCATAAAAATAATGATCGAAATCGTCCCACTGTTCATTAATGTTCATATTAGCCAGTTGTTGATAGTTATCATTTTTTTCATATTTAATGACTGAATTAAATGAAACTGGAATCTGAACCATGTCTAATCCTTCAGCAGGATAAACATTCTCAACACCATATCTAAGCCCATCTGAATTCTGATTCCAAGTCAACCAGTAATGATTTATTGATGTATAAAGATTATCATCATAGTCACTTCCTGAAGGTGGCTTAACACCTTCTCCATAAAATATGATACCTATTTCTTCATTATAGTCGATTAATTGTTCAAGCCCATCTTTATATAACCGGATTTTATTTGGATCAATAAGTGCTATGGATGGTTCAATAACTATAAGGCTGTCATACGGTATTTTATAATATCCACTTGAGTCAATATCTATACGAATAAGGTTATTAGAATGCATATAATCAGGAACCAGATTTTCTGAAATAGAACTATGTACTTGGATACTATTTTGTTTTTTGAAATCATACTCTGATAGTACAGTTCCCTGATTATTTCCATCCCAAGATAGATTAATTATTGTTTTCCCATACCATTGCCAACTCCCATTAATTTTATCAACAATGTTTATTTTTACTGTAGATACGTTATCTTCTCTAATTTTTCCAACAGAACTAATGCTACCCTGACCATAGGAAAAATCATTTATGGCATCTGATGTATAGTTTTTTAGCAGAGTTGATCCATCATTAAATCTTTCATTCTGATTTATTCGTGGATTAAAATTTGTTAGAGGAAATGGATTTTCTCTTGAAATTGATAATTTGGCATCACTAGGGACATTCACCAAAGGAATCGTAATTATTGGTAAAAAAAAATTCCCCGGAGATCGGTCTTGCGAATAAAAAGGGATAGAATTCAAATGAGACTCATCCACTAGCATAGTGTCTATTGAACATTCAAGTTCAAGCCTTCCCGGTCCTGAATAAATAATCTTAGGTAAAGTTAAACCACAGACATTGGTACTTAATAATACCATAACCATAAAAAAGATTTTTAATTTTAGCTGGTGCATTTGGAAAATAACCAGATATTTATTTTAATAATGCCATTTTTCTTGTCATGATAACGTCACCAGCTTCTAAGGTACAAAAATAGAATCCTGTAGGTACATAATTGCCATTTTCATTTTTACCATCCCAAGAAATACGATGACTACCAGAAATTTGTTTATCATTAAAAAGATTTCTGACTATTCTACCTCTAATATCATATATGCTTATGGTAAGTTGATTTTCCATAGGAATATAATACAAAAACTCCGTAATAGGGTTAAATGGGTTTGGAAAATTTTGATTCAAAAGGTAGGAATTTGGAAAATCGGATGAAATTGATAACCCAGTTAATTCTTGTTCATAATACTTGATGTTACCATCATAATCTACATCAGCAATTCGGTAATCATATAACTCATTCCATACAATACTTTCATCAGTATGTATATATGTATTATGATTCGAAGTACTGCCCTGGCCTTGAAGATTGGTGTTGTTGATGTAGCTAGCAATTTCAATCCATCCTGCATTTGCTGTTTTTCTTTCAAGAATAAATCCCAGATTATTTATTTCACTTTCTGTTACCCACTGGAGAATGATACCATTCGATGTTGCACTCACAATTTCAAAAGAGGTGATCTCAACAGGAAGAGCGCCATCTGTACTAACCGAGAAAGTTTTTATGAAACCATCACTATTTAAACCTTCGTATGCAAGTACATATGTATCTGAATCTATTTGAATCAATGAATTATGCCTTCCTTTATCAGTATCATGTTCAATTTCTTGAATTTCTGTGATCGATCCGCCATTCGATGAAATAGTAAATGAGGAGATATAACCATCCTCATCTGGACCAGAATATGCCAAAACATAAGTATCAGAATCAACTTTTGCCAGCGAGTTATAACTCGCGTCTGAAATATCATACTCATATGATGCTACCTCTGTAATGGAAGACCCACTAGAAGATATTGTAAACGTTGTAATGAATCCATCTCCCATTTTACCACGATATGCTAAAGCATAGGTATCGGAATCCACCTGAATCAATGAATTATCCATACCGTTAGCTATCATGTGTTCTAATTCATCAACCTCGGTGATTGAAGATCCATTAGATGAAATTGTAAATGTGGATATGTATCCATCATCTCCATCGCCGGCATATGCAAGAGCATAGGTATCAGAATCAACTTGAACAAGCGAATTGTATGTTCCTTGATTAGTATCATGCTCTAAGGTAGTAACCTCAGATATGGATGAGCCATTCGATGAAACAGTAAAAGTTGTAATGAATCCATCATCATTAGGCCCGGCATACGCAAGAGCATAGGTATCAGAGTCAACTTGAACAAGCGAATTGTATTTTGCATCACTTGTCTGATGTTCTAATTGAGTTACTTCACTAATTGTAGTACCATCGGAAGATATGGTAAACGTAACGATAAATCCATCATCATTATTTCCTGTATACGCCAATAAATATGTGTCAGAATCAACTTGAACAAGCGAATTGTAAATTCCTTGATTATTGTCATGTTTTAAAGATGCAACTTCAGTAATCGTATTTCCGTCTGATGATATCGTAAAAGTAGCTATCCACCCTTTTTCATTCTCATCTGAATAAGCAAGAGCATAGGTGTCAGAATCAACTTGAACTATGGAATTATGCCTTCCCATTTCAGTTTCATGCTCTAGAACCGAAACCTGTTGTGCATTTATAAATTTAAGAATAATTAAAAATAGCTTTATTTTTTGGCTCTTCATTATCATAAAATATTCTATGCACTAAAATAAAGAATAGAATAGTTATTCATTTATATATAACTTTAATCTTTGAATAGGGATTGTTGTGCCTATGACAATCTTAGAATTTTACTTCAGATGCCATTTAGAATATCAAATATACTAATATTAAAAACAATATTATTTATGACTTTTAAAATTGCCACTGCTAATGGGCAAGATAAATCAAAAATCAATAAATATTCATATTGGGAAAAATGGACAACAAGTTTTAGGGGACAGGTTACTATCAGCACTGGAACAAGCAATGACATTCCACTTGGTCGGTCTTATTATGAAACAGGAATAGAATACATACCAAGAATTTCAGTGAAAAAGAGCTTGAAAAAAGATAGATTTTTTGATGCAGAATGGGAATATAAATTCAATAAACTATACACTGGAGATTCACTCTACAATAGTATTGAAAAAAACCATCGTTTATGGATTCGCTATGCAAGCAATAAAATAGAGGCTAGATTTGGACTACAAAAAATGGTTTTTGGACCAACGCAAATTCTACGACCTCTTTCATGGTTTGACACATTTGACCTCAAAGACCCAACTTCCCAAACTGATGGAGTAAAAGCATTTAGACTCCGGTGGTACCCTTCAAATTCTTTTTCAACTTCGTCTTGGGTGTTGATGAATGAACAAGACACCCTTACTATTGGATGCCGTTTAGAGTTATCAAATAACCTTGGAGAATGGGGCTTAACGATTCATCAAGACAAATCAAGTTCTTTGCAATTTCTAGGTCAATTAGGCCTACCAATATACGGCCCTCATTCACGCGCAGCAATTGACTACAGATATGATGGTCTATTTGGATTTTGGAATGAAAGCGCGTTCATTAGCTCAAATAAATCCAAAATAAGATTGATGACAATAGGCGCTGACTATACATTGCCTATTTCTAACGGCATCTTAATAATGACTGAGACAATGCATCTTTCAAATCAATTTGAAGATAAAAAATCAGACCAAATTCATACGGCATTCATGGCTAATTTACCTATTGGAATAAATCATATGGTCACATACATCGCACAACTTGATTGGAACCAAGAAAAAAGTTATTATTATGTTCGTTGGAATAGCACATTTGATAGTTACAATCTAAATATGATTTTATCATTGAATCCAAAACGAAATCAATTTGATATTCCAATTAGCGAATTACCTGATTCAATAATTGGTTTTGGCACAGGCATTCAAATGATGCTAATCTATAATTACTAAGGAAAACAATGGAAAAGAATGTAATTACAATTAAAAACCTTGTTAAACACTTTCCTATTGGTGTTGAAAGATTTACAGCATTAAAGAATGTAGACCTAATTCTACGAGAAGGAGAATTTACTGGCCTAGTTGGTCCCTCAGGCTCAGGAAAGACAACCCTTTTGAATATCATTGGTGGATTAGATTCAGCCAGTGAAGGAAGTGTAAGTGTCCTAAAACAGTCAATGAATAACACTACCCATAATGAAAGAGCCAAAATGAGACGGAAATATATGGGATTCATATTCCAAAGCTATAATCTACTCCCAGTCTACACAGTTTTTGAAAATATTGAACTACCACTTATTCTCAATAAAATGAATCAAACAGAGAGGGTTAATAAAGTTGAACAGGCAATAGAATGGGTTGGGCTCACTAATAAGCGGGATTCAAAACCAAATATGTTAAGTGGTGGGGAATGTCAACGTACGGCTATTGCCAGAGCAATTGTACATCAGCCTGCACTCGTACTGGCAGATGAGCCCACAGCCAATCTAGATGCAGAAAATTCTCATCATATTATGAAGATTTTATCAAATTTAAATAAAGAGTTGTCCACTTCTTTCATCTTCGCGACTCACGATGAAAAAATTATGGCTTATCTCAGACGAATTATTCATCTTGGCGATGGTGAAATAACTAAAGATGAAATCATTGATAATCCCAAGGCTCACAATTAGAAATGCTTTTTAAAATTGCACTGAAAAATTTATTGGGTGCTAGGTTACGCACTCTTTTAAATGTTCTTGTGACATCTTTTTCATTTTTTCTGATTTTGTTTATGTCAGCCATGTACGATGGTATGCTCCAACACGCCAAACAGGTTACTATTGATACCGAGATTGCTGGCGGCGCCTACTGGCACCCGAAATATGACCCTCTGGACCCCATGACTTTTGAAGATGCACATTCAGTACTACCCGCAGGAGCACAAAAGCTTGTAGATGAAAAAAAAGCATTCCCGGTTCTGGTGAGTCAAGCATCCATCTATCCTGAGGGTCGTATCATACCCATCATCATGAAGGGCATTCCACCTAATCAGAATATTGTTAATATGCCAACAGATGTACTTTTTGGTTATGAGGATTTTGCGATACCCGTACTGATAGGAAAAGGAATGGCTAGCGAATCCAAACTTAAAGTGGGTGATACCTTTATCATTCGTTGGCTGGACTCTGAAGGGACATACGATGCAAATGAAGGTACTATAGTACACATTATGGATACAGAGAATTTCAAACTGGATATAGGCCATATTTGGATACCACTTAACAAAGCCCAGTCTATGCTAGCGATGGAAGGAGAAGCAACCTATGTGACTTATGAGAAAGGAGTTCCGCCAGTACAAGATAAGGGGGACTGGATTCCCCGTGATATTAGTTACCTGGTACAGGATATGGAAGCCATCATTGAAGCGGATGAGCCAGGAGCCCAAATTATGTATTTGATTCTCCTAGCTCTGGCAGCCATGGGCATCTTTAATGCTCAGGTATTATCCATCTTTCGCCGTGGAAGGGAAATTGGCACACTAATGGCTATCGGGATGACACGTCACCGGGTGGTGGGACTCTTCACCTTGGAAGGGGGACTTAATGCGGTACTGTCCGCAATAGTAACATTGATTGTTTTTGGACCAATACTTTGGTATTTTGGTGTGTACGGGATTCCTCTACCCATTGATTACTCGGAGATGGGTTTGATTATAGCCAAACGCCTTGTACCGGTTTATACTATAGGGCTTGTCGTATCAACCACCATCTTAGTCTCTATCATAGTTCTTATTGTGAGTTATATTCCATCCCGTCGTATTGCAAAAATGAAACCTACCAATGCTTTACGTGGTAAGGTAATCGCATGATTAAATTTTTAACAAAAGGATTGCTCCGGGACCGTTCCCGAAGCCTTTTCCCCGTTTTAGTCATTACTCTCACGGTTACTCTAGTTATTTTCTCAATTGGTTTCATGCAAGGCACCATGAATAGTCTACTTCTTGATACTGCCGTCATATTGACAGGCCATGAGAAAGTTGTAACACGTGCCTATAGCGAAGAAAGCCAGCTTATGCCTAATGACCTAGCCTTAATGGATGTTGCTCAATTGGTTGAAAATTTGGAACAGGCCTACCCCGATTTTTTCTGGTCACCACGAATCACATTTGCTGGGCTTTTAGATGTACCAGATGAGAATGGTGAAACAAAAGCTCAAGGTCCCGTTATTGCCTTTGGCATTGATTTCCTTTCTAATGGATCTAGGCAGATAGAGATTTGGGAACTTGAAAAATCTCTTGTGAGCGGAAAGCTGCCTGGAAATAGCAATGATGCACTTATCAGTTCAAAAATGGCAAATCAATTGAATATAAAGATTGGTGAAAGTGTTACATTTATTGGCTCAACAATGGATAATGCTTTTACAACNTATAATTTTAATATNTCCGGTACATTCAACTTAAGAAAAGGCCAAACNGATAAACAGATGATGCTTGTTGATCTATCAGGGGCTCGTCTTGCCTTAGATATNGATAATGCTGCTTCGGCAATATTTGGCTTTACCCACTCATTATATTACGATGATGAAACTGCTGTTGCAATGCGTACTGATTATAATAATATTAAAAGTGACAGTTTGGATATTTTCAGCCCCTTCATGCTCGCCCTGCGGGATGGGAATCAGATGGGAAACATGGTAGACATAAGTAACGCAATGATGTCAATCATGGGTGGGATTTTTCTAGTAATTGTCATGATTGTTCTTTGGAACATGGGTCTTATGAACGGCCTGCGCCGCTATGGAGAAGTAGGTCTACGACTGGCCATGGGTGAATCCAAGGGGCAGGTATACCGCTCTATGATCTCTGAAGCGATAATCATAGGTTTAACAGGGACAGTGGTTGGTACTGGGATTGGGCTTGCACTCACCTACTATGTACAAGAGAATGGTATAGATTATACAAAGGGCATAGAAGCTCTTTCGAATTCGTCCATAGTCATGCCAAATATATTCTACGCCCAGATTACACCCGCTCTTTTCTATATTGGATTCATACCTGGCGTTTTGGCTACAGTCTTAGGAACCATGTTGGCGGGCCTAGGCATATATAAGCGCGAAATGGCTCAACTATTCAAGGAACTTGAAATATGATTAAACGATTAGCATTTTTAGGTTTGACCTCATTCATTCATTCTCAAAATGAATCAATTAACATAGATGAAATCATCAATAAAATGGATGAGAACTTAAATGCAAAGACTAGAATTACGAGCAGTAAGATGATTGTCCATGGTCGTCGCTCAAGCAGGACAATTGAGTCAAAAAGTTGGGTTATAGGTTCAGAAAAAGCTTTTACAGAATATCTTTCTCCAGCAAGAGAGGCAGGAACAAAAATGCTAAAACTTGACAGCAAGCTGTGGACATACTCGCCACAAACTGACCGCGTAATTCAAATATCTGGTCATATGCTTCGACAATCTGTGATGGGTTCAGACATGTCCTATAATGACATGATGGAAGATCGCCCAATGCAAGAAATATATATTGCAAAAATTGTGGGCTCAGAAAAAACTGATAATAGAGATCATTGGGTTATTGAAATGGAAGCAAAAGTAAAGGGCTTGCCATACCCAAAAAGAAAAGTATGGGTCGATAAAGAATATTTTCTACCCTCAAAAGAGGAACTTTATGCAAAAAGTGGTAAACTTTTAAAAACATCAACCCTCAGCGATTTCAAAAAAGTTGGTGCCCGCTGGTTTCCCACTAAATTCAATTATAAGGATGAACTAAAAAGAAATAGTAAGGGGACTGAATGGATTATAGAAAATATAAAATTTGATTCAGAAATCCCAAAATCTCGATTCTCAAAAGCTTTACTTAGAAAATAATAAAACCATTTCTATGTGGGGTGTATGAGGAAACATATCGACCATAACTGATCTTGTGATTTCATATCCGTTTTCAAAAAGAATCTTTGCATCTCTTGCTTGAGTTGTAGGATTACACGAAATATAGACAATTTTTTTTGCTTTTAATTTTGGCAGATAGCTTGACATGTCCTTGTGGAGTCCAGCTCTAGGTGGGTCGACCACTATTACATCAGGTTTTGGGATTCGTTTTGGAAGTTGACCCGATTTGAAATAAGTATCTAGATTTGCTTTAATGAAATGGACATTTGAGATATCATTTATGTCAGCATTTTTTTCTGCATCATCAAGAGCTGATCGTATGACTTCAAAACCATAAACAGTTTTTGCATTTTTTGATAAAAATAAAGCAATTGTTCCAGTACCACAATAAAGATCATATACGATTTCATCTCCCTTTAGACCAATTAAATTTTTAACCTCTTCATACAGAATCTCCCCTTGAAAAGTATTCGTCTGAAAAAAAGAATTTGCTGATATCTCAAATGTAAGATCATCTATTTTTTCCCTGATAAATGATTCTCCAAACAATAAAGTTTCATATTCTCCAAACGCAACATCTGCCTTTCGAGTATTGACGTTGTTTACAAGAGAGGTTATCTCTGGAAAATTTTCAAGAAGAGCATCAGTCAATGGAGATATTTTATTTATGTCATGATATGACGTTACGAGATTTACCATTAGATTTCCTGTATTAATACCATATCGAATCATTAAAAACCGTAAAAATCCAATATGCGATCTCGGGTCATATGGTCTCAGTTCAGAGTGTTTCAAACACACTTCTCTGGTAAGTGATAAAATCTTATTCCCAATTTCAGGCTGTATGTGACAATTTTTTATATCAAGAATTTTATCAAAACGACCTGGTATGTGAAGGCCAAGAGCAAATGAACGATCTACACCTTCCGGCTCTGAAGCAAGAACCCAACGATTAGGAGAAAAGGTAAATTCCATTTTATTTCGATAATGGTAAATGTTTTTGGCGGGCCTCACTTTCTCTAACTTAAAATCATGAAATCCACCAATTCTATTAAACGCATCTTCAACTTGGGCAGATTTTTCTTTTAATTGTTCGGAGTAAGACAGACTTTGTAATTTGCTACATATCCAATAATGATTGCAACAAACATCTATAGCGTTTGGAGATTCATTTAATAATTTTATTACCCTAGCCTCTGCATACCCTCTTCTTTTTTTATAAACTCTTACCAAAACTTTCTGACCAGGAATGGCTTGCTTAACGAAAATGACAAAATTGCTTTCTCTCGCAAGGCCCATCCCCCCATAAGCTAAAGATTCTATCTTTAGTACAAGTTCAGAACCTCGTTTTATCAATGGTGCATCGCTCATTTTAAAATCTCAACTGCATTACTTGTTCCAATGCGATTTGCTCCAGCATCAATCAATAATTCAATATGTTCTAATGATCTTATACCACCACTTGCTTTGACACCCATGTCAGCTCCAACTGTTTTTCGCATGAGCTTAACATCTTCGATAGTAGCACCTCCACTCGAAAAACCAGTAGAAGTTTTTACAAATGTTGCTCCAGCATCTTTTGCAATGTTGCAGGCTATTTTTATTTCTTCATTATTTAACAAGCAAGTTTCAATGATTACTTTAACACAATTACCGTCAGACGCTTCAACAACTTTATTTATTTCCTTCCTTATAACTTCAAAGCTACGCTCTTTCAAAGCACCAATATTTAATACCATATCAATTTCTTCTGCCCCCTGATGTATCATAAACCTTGTTTCAGCATATTTCATTTCTCCTGAATCTGCACCTAGAGGGAATCCAATCACAGTTCCTACTTTAGGTTTATGTTCTTTTAGATTAATTGCAGCTAGCGGCACGTAAAAAGGATTTACACATACTGAAAAAAAACCGTGTTGAATTGCTTCTTTACATAGGGTAGTAATATCAGACTCAATCGCATCCTGTTTGAGATTTGTATGGTCTATATAATTATTTATGGAATTCATATGATTGTTTTTATCTTGTCAACTAGTTCTAAAGCTTCTTTATGATATGGTGCTTCAGCATAAATACGAATGATTGGTTCAGTATTGGATTTTCTAAGGTGCACCCATCTGTCATCCCAAATAAATTTAATTCCATCAATCCGATCTACAACTGCATCACTAAATAATGAACTAACATCTTTTATTACTTTATCCACATCGACAACATCAACGTTTATTTTATCTTTAACAATTTTGAATCGTGGTAGAGCATCATGTATCTGGCTCAGAGGAGTGTCAGACAAGGACATACGGTTCAATACCATTGTTGCAGCAACCAAAGAATCTCGACCTAGATGACATTCTCTAAGAATCACACCTCCATTACCCTCTCCGCCTAATTCAGAATTCACCTCGTTCATCTTGTTCACAACATTTATTTCACCAACTGCCGATCGAGTAACCATACATTTGTTTTTGTCAGCAAGTTTATCTATTGCTAAGGATGTAGAAAGATTTACAACAAAATTCTCTCTTCTTTTTGTTTCTTTTAAATATCCATCAGCAGCAATGACTAATGTATATTCTTCCCCTATTGGTTCTCCTTTTTCATTTATGATTGCTAAACGATCTGCATCAGGATCAACAGCAAATCCAGCATCTGCCTTTTTTTCCGCAACAATTTGGCCAAGTTCCGTTAAATGCTCGGGCAATGGCTCAGTACCCCTTGTAAAGTTCCCATCTGGTTCACAATTAAGTTTTATAACATCACAACCCAAAGTCTCTAATAATTTTGGAATTGCAATTGAACCAGCACCATTTACAGCATCTATTACAATTTTAAATTTTCTATTTTGTATTCTATTTAAATCAATACAACCAATGCTTGCACAAGAAATAATATGTTTCTGTATTGAGTTTTTTTCATGCCAGACAAGGCCGTCTTCATCAGCTAATATTGAATCGATATTTTGATCAGTTAATTCAAAAATATTCTTACAATCATCTGAATTAAAAAAGGTACTATCAGACCGTAAAAATTTTAACCCATTCCAATCAATAGGATTGTGGCTTGCAGTTATAACATATCCACCAATTGCTTCAGAATCATTTACCATAAATTGAACTGTTGGCGTAGGAACTATTCCACAATCAACAATAGTCCTACCTAACCGAACTAATTCACCTGCCATTACTTCTTGTAATTCTTTTCCAGAGGGTCTACTATCCCTACCACAAACTATCACACCTTTTGGTAAATAATGGTGAAGGGCTCTAGCATAATTGACTATAACTGATGGTGTAAAATGCGTATCAGTTATTCCCCTGACACCTGATATGCTGCGAATTAGCATTTAGATATATCCTTTAATTAACTATTTAAATTCGCAAGAAGGTTAAATTGTTCCAAAAGAAAAGCCCCGTTTTTTTAACGGGGCTTACGAGTTTCTTTTTGGAAAGTCTATTTACGGCGTCTTCGTCGTCGCTGTCGGATGGCACGCGGATTATTCCGTAATGCCTCTATCCTAGCGAGTCGCTTGATACGCCTAACGGTCTTCTTCTTTGCTTCCCTCTTAGTATCGCTTGGCTTTTCGTAGAATGATCGATTTCTAATCTCTCGAAGAACTCCTGCTCTTTCCCACATCTTTTTAAATCGACGGAGAGCTCTTTCAAACGATTCTTTTTCTTTGACCTGCACCTCAACCACTATAATCACCTCCAAAGTGTAGTTTGTGGTTATGTTCTTATTTACATTATTTTAAAAAATGCCGGGCATTTTAAGTGAATAAATATTGATTTACAAGCATTAAACCATCGATACAAATTCATTAATCGTTAGACTTTCAGGACGACGAGTAAAATCAATTTTCTCTTTTATTTTAGATGAGATATTCCACCCCTTTAATGTATTTCGTAGCATCTTCCTTCTTTGTGAAAATGCTGTATTAACAAGCTTATTAAATTTTAAATATTTATCATCATCAATTAGTGGTGGTTCTTTTTTTGTAAACTTCACAAAAGCAGAATCAATCTTTGGCTTAGGGATGAATACATCTGGCTTGATGGTAAAGCATTGTTCTATGTTTAAATATGCTCCAACTACTACAGTCAATCTACCATATGACTTTGTATTTATGTCTGCAGTTAATCTATCTGCAACTTCCTTTTGCATCATTATATATGCATCATCCCAATAGTCTAACTGCTCTATTAACCAAAATATTATTGGTGAAGTAATATTATAAGGAATATTCCCGATGACTCTTACAGGAACATTGAGATGCATCATCTCTATATCTTTTAATAGAATGTCTCCTTGGATAATTTGCAAACCTTTGAATATTGGTTTGTTTTTCAATTTTTTTACAAGCAATGGGTCTATCTCAACTACAATCATATCATTAACAAATGGATATATCCTCTCAGTTAGAGATCCATCACCGGGACCAATTTCAAGGATGTTGTCATTATTTCCAGGGTCTATTGTTTTAGCTATTTTATCTAATAGATTAATGTCAGTTAGAAAATTCTGCCCCCATCTTTTTCTAAAAGGGTGTTGCTTCGGTTTTTCCATTTTTTCTTATTTACAGGTTGAAAACCTCAGTCGCGTTTTCTGATGTTATGTCAGCTATCTCCTCAACAGTGATGTTGTGCAAAGTCGCTAAAAATTCTGCGACATATCGTACTCGCCCAGGTTCATTTTTTTTACCTCGATATGGTGCCGGACTCAGATAGGGGGAATCAGTTTCAACTAGCAATCTATCCAATGGTATTTGTTTTGCCACTTCAGGTAGGTGACTATTTTTAAAAGTTAAGTTTCCAGAAAAAGAAATATAATACCCTAGTTCAATAAGTTTTTCCGCAGTTTCAATACTACTTGAAAAACAATGGGCAACTCCATACACTTCTGGGAAGCAATTTAAAATAGATAAAATATCCTTGTCAGCATCTCTATTGTGAAAAATAATTGGCTTTTTCAAATCCATGGCTATTTCCATTTGTTTATAGAATACAGCTTTTTGTATTTCTGAATCAGAAATGTTCCGAAAATAATCTAGGCCCATTTCTCCTACGGCAACCATTTGATCAGAATCCATTAATGAATAAATTTGTTCTACAAAATCTTGTGGTGCATTTTTAGCATCATGCGGGTGGATACCAGCAGAAGCATATATACTATCAAATGACTTACTTAGGTTCAAGCACTCTTCTGAATCCTGTAAATTAGTAGCAACACAGATGAAACGATTAACGCCTAAGTCATCAGCCCTTTTCAGCACTCCATGAATATCATTTTTTAAATCATCATAAAAAAGATGACAGTGAGTATCAGTTAACATTTATATTATCCTTATGGTAATATGACCTACAAAACTAATTTGATTTTTAAATTAACACGATGATAAAATTAAAAATTTCTGGTTTATTTATTGCACTACATTGTTTAACGCTATGTAAACAGTTAGACGTTGGTGACACATTAAAATTTCATCCAATCAATTGGAAAACACCAAGCCCAGAAGGATGGAATGCCCAATATGAAATTCAAGTTAATTTTCCTACATCGAACGAATCTTGGCATAAAATATTTATGGTGCAGACACTTAAATGTGATTCTCTAACAAAGGGTGATAAATTCCCTTGCGGTGAATGGGACTACATTTGGCACACAAAGATAATTACTGATAACCAAGGAGAAGAGATTTTCTGTATTGGTAGTTTTGTAACTCCTTACGGAAAAAGATTGGAATTAG
Source organism: Fidelibacterota bacterium (assembly GCA_002718655.1). GTDB lineage: Bacteria > Fidelibacterota > Marinisomatia > Marinisomatales > UBA1611 > NZWG01. The sequence goes on along the minus strand of PBFM01000023.1, from coordinate 60,314 downwards.
GGGGAGAGAAGGGCTGGGTTTGGAAATATGACATCACAGACTACGCTCCCATATTAAAAGGAAGACGCAAGATTATTGTTGGAAATAATCAAGAATTGCTTGATTTAAAATTTTTATTCATCAAAGGAAATCCATCCAGAGATATTGTAAAAGTAGAGAATATATATCCCTTTGGAGAGTATAAATATTCAGACATATCTGATGACCTAAAACTAAGGAAGAAAACTATTCATCTTATGGCAAATGCTAATGGTTACAGATTAAAGTCTGTCATATCTGGTCATGGTCATGAAGGACCACGGAATTGCTGCGAGTGGGATAGTAAAACACATTCATATTATATGGATGGTTGGGAAATATTCCGGTGGAACGTTTGGAAGGATTGCGGCAACAATCCTATTTATCCTCAAGGAGGAACGTGGCCTTTTGACCGAGCGGGTTGGTGTCCTGGTACGAAAGTAGATGAATATTTTTTTGAATTAACGCCTTTTGTAACACCAGGGGATTCGATTTTATTTGATTATGGAATTGAACCTTACTCTGATAATGGTGAAAAAGATGGTTTCTTTCATATGACACATCAACTCTTTACATATGGCCCCCCCAATTATGAAATTGATGCAGAAATCGTTGAAATCATTTCACCAAATACAGAACAAAGATTCCAAAGAATAAATCCAGATCTTTCCCACCCCAAAATTAAAATAAAAAACACAGGGAAGTATGATTTAAAATCATTAGAAATTATCTATGGATTAAAAAACAAGAAAAAGTCTTTTTATAATTGGAGAGGGAATTTGAGTTTCCTTCAAGAAGCCATCCTAGAATTACCTCCACCAAATTGGAAGGGAATAAGGAAAAATAGAGAATTTGAAGTATTTTTAAAAAAACCTAATAATCACGAAGATCAAAATCCAATCAACAATTACCTATTAGCAGAAATTCTTATTCCAAAAGTATTCCCCAATAATTTCAGAATGATTCTAAAAACTAATGACCTTGGTCGCTCAACAGAAAATTCATTTACAATTTTTGGCGAGAGTGGAGAAATATTCTACGCTAAAGATCAGTTTCAAGATTCAACTGAATATGATTATGAAATCACATTGAAAAGCGGATCCTATCAATTTTTATTCAAAGATAAAATGGAAGATGGAATTTCTCTACATTGGTGGAATAGAAATAGTTCACCAGAAAAAGTAGGAATTGATGGTGAATTGCTATTTGTTTCAAACAACGGTGATACGCTACATCAATTTGACCCTGATTTTGGAGAAGAACTGAGGTTTAACTTTCTTGTTGGAAAAGTCCCTTAACAAAAGATAAAGATATAACCATGAGTTTTTTTATTAAGTCATTGTTTATAGTAATTCCAATCTTTACATCCTTAATTATTATTGAACAAATAGCATCAAAGATGCTTAAAAAGAAAGTGAATAATTCTACAGATATTATTTCAAGTTTAAGTTCTGGCATTACTAATATCACAAAGGACGGTATGAAAATCAGTATCGTTTTAGTAAGCTATTCTTTTTTTTTAAAACATATGAAGCTCTTTGAAATTCAACCTACTTGGTTAGCAGTCATTGTAGCAATCATCGTTCAAGACTTTAGTGGATATTGGCTTCATAGATTAAACCACCGAGTAAACGTATTTTGGAATAGGCATACGATTCATCATAGTAGCGAAGAGTTCAATCTTTCCTGTGCGTTGCGTCAATCAATTTCAGAAACCATTCACTTTGGTGCAATACTAATGATTCCAGCTGCATTGGTAGGAGTTCCAGCAAAAATATTTGCCTTTCTTGGTCCAATACATTTGTTTATGCAGTTCTGGTATCACACAAAGCTTATAAATAAAATGGGATGGCTAGAGCATATAATTGTTACACCATCGCATCACAGAGTTCACCATGCAATTAATTCTGAATACATAGACAAGAACTATGGTCAAATATTCATTATATGGGATAAGCTTTTTGGCACATTTCAGCCAGAGCTTAATGATGTAAAACCTGTATATGGGATGCTAAGACCTGCTAAAACATGGAACCCCGTATTAATCAATTACAAACACTTATGGCAATTGATTAATGATGCTTATCACGCACAAAGATACTGGGATAAAATACGCATATGGTTTATGCCCACTGGATGGCGTCCAAGAGATGTAGAAAGTAAGTACCCCATTGATACAATAACTGATCCTTTCAATCAAAATAAATATAAACCAATTATAACGTCTCCATATTTTATTGCCTGGTCATTTTTTCAACTAAATATTGCACTCATAACCATGTTCCACTTTTTCACCATAATTCATAAGCAAACTATGGGATTAAACTATTGCTATGGATTTTTCATAATATTTCATGTGTTTTCTTTTACATCTACATTAGATAACAAAAGGTATTCAATGAAAACAGAGCTCATGAAAATCTTTTTCATTTTTGTTTTGTTATATTCTCAGGATTTTCATTGGTTTGGACTTACATATATTTATGGCGGCTCAATGGTTCTATATTCATTACTTTCATTTTCAATAACATATTATTATCATAATACATTTAAACTTAAAGCCATATGAGAATAATCTTTTTATATGTTTTAGACGGAGAAAAGTAATGCGGGTTTTACTAAACCAAGGAGATTTAAAATACTTTTCTCCGTCTTTCTATCTTGGAAATAATCTTATGCCAAAAAAAGATAAAAGTTCCATTCATTTTATAAGGAAAGAAAAGTAATTTGATTCCTGGAATTACATATTCCATTTGAGATAATAAAAATATCAAATGTTTTTATAATTTTTTTAAAAGAAGATGTTATTTGTTTCACGCTTTCAAATAAGTTATTATTACCATGCAATTAAAGATAGTGTTCATGGTTCCCATTTTTAAATTATGCTATATAAAAACATATTAAAAGCATTGCTGGTTGGAATGGGTATTTCAACTTCACAAGACTATCCAAATTTTGAAATTATACATAATCAAAATCCTTATCAAAAACCTATCATCTTACACACGATGTCCAATCAAAATCGCTATATGGCAATTATTGACAGCAACTTGAATGTTCAATGGCACATAAACAGTGGAAATTTGGGATTAGATTTCAAGGTCAATCAGACTTATCTGACATATTTTGACAGATTAAACAAATCATGGATATTAATGAATGAATTCATGAAAGAGATTGACACCATGATTTGTGTGAATTCTCAATCTGCAGATTACCACGATTTCCAAATATTAAACAATGGTAACTACATACTGCAGGCCTATGATTCATTATTCGTTAACATGAGCACCATTGTCGAAGGCGGGCAACCTGTTGCCTGGATAACAGGAATAGTAGTAATTCAAGAATTTAATTCTGATGATGAATTAGTATTTGAATGGAATGCGTGGGACAACTTGGACATATCTAATTATACAAATCTTAATCTGGAGGCTGATATAATTAATTGGATGCACGTAAATAGCATTGAAGTTGACTTTGATGATAATCTCTTGGTATCAAATAGGAGGAGCAATGAAATAATTAAAATAAATAGAACTAATGGTAATGTTATCTGGCACCTTGGGGGACCGTTGAATGATTTTTCAATTATCAATGATCCAAAAAACGGATTTAAAATGCAACATGATGCTAGAAGAATTAACAATGGAAATATTACAATTTTTGATAATGGGGTTACTCATAGCCCTCCAATATCTAGAGCAATTGAATATGAAATAAACGAAGAGAACTTTACTGCAAATCTAGTATGGGAATACATTCATCCTGATAGTATACTAGGCCTTGCAATGGGAAGTGTTCAACGCCTACCAAATGGAAACACATTAATTAATTGGGGAACCATAAGTAATCAAGGTGCATTGATATCAGAAGTAGACTCGGCTAACAATTTAGTATTAGAAATAAGATATCCACTTTTCCATAGAGCCTATAAAGTACGAAAAAATAATTGGGCGTTTGAGGTGAATCTTATTTGTGGAGATACTAATCTAGATTCTCGAATTGACATATACGACCTACAATACATAGCCGATTATATTTACAATGTAAACAACATCCATAACATCTATCATCTTTTTAGAGCTGATGCAAATAAAGATGGCCAAATCGACATCCTAGATGTTGAAGTTTTAATTAGTACGATTCTCCTCTAAACCTTTACCATAATTATTTTTTTTTGATTTTTTGAATTGTTTGCGGGTAATGGGTTTGGAAATAAATAGGAAATCAAATTTATATGGAAGAAAGATTAATCCTACCTTAAATAGTAATTGCCAACATCTGTTCAACTAAATTTTTCTCTTTAAAATAATTTATCAATCGTTAAAATTCCTATTTTCTTCATAAAGTCTTTTATATTCATCCCAAGACTCACTTTTCCATATTGTTAAGTCTGGTCTAAAATGTTTTCTTTCTATCCTTTCTTCATTGACCCATTTCAAATCAACCTGCTCTCCTCCTGGAATGAAGCTTTTATGATATACGACTCCAGTAGCAGTATCAAAAATACGAGAATAGTGTTCCTTTGTTAGATTATCACTATCTACATAATATTGATATCTACCAACATCTACTGAACGTTGGTTCGCTCCAATGGAAAGAATGAACAAGATTGTTAGTGTAGCTCCGGTAATTAATCCTTGTAAAAATGAATTCATTTTTGACTCCTTTTCTTTATTTAATTACAGATTATTAAGTACCCCCGCTTGTTAATTGAAAGCATTTATGAGAGTTCCAAAAGATATTTAATACTAAAAATACACTTCATAAATTGACATGACTAAAAAAGAATGTTTGTTTTTTTCATCAGCAGAACGTGCTAGTTTTTATAATGATATTGCATTTGTAGATTACGAAGTAGCATTTACATACTTAAAATGTTAAAAATTATAATTAATACATTATTTATTATCTCATTCGCTTTTGGAAGTGACACTTCTAGAACTGTAGAAACATACAATAATGGAAACATAAGCAGTATCTCTTACCATAAAGATAATCCTGATGGTTTAGAGCTAATCAAGCAAGAGGTTTTTCATATGACCGGCCCAAAATCGATGGTTGGTACATTTAAGAATGGATTTAGAGAGGGTTTATGGACTTTTTGGTATGACAATGGCAATAAACGATTAGAAGGTTTTTATAAAAATGGCCAGAAAGATAGTCTCTGGACATACTGGTATGATAATGGGGTCAAGGCCACGGAATATTTTTACGATAATAAAACAAAAGATGGCAAAGTTCTTGAATGGCACATTGATAAAGAATGTTGGGACCAAAATGGGAATGAATGCGAATGCGGAGACCACTGGTGGAGTGAATGTGATTCGTATTAATGACTAAAAAATCATATTTGTTATTTTCTGTGATTAGAATCATCGTCAAAAATCTTATTTTAAAACACCATATCCACGGTTTGGTTTTTAATGGATGAAAATAAAAAAATAGCCTTTATACATTATTTTACCGAATTCATTCTGGTGAGTATCGGACTAGGAATACTTTTCGTTTTACTTTTTTTTAATGATTTTAAAATTTCAATCAACGTACTGTCTCTTTGGGTTTTCTTTTTCAATGGGATACTTTTTACTTACTGGGCTTGGAAAAGCAAATCAAAAGTTTGGGAAAAATTCATGGCTGGTATATATTTTGTTATTGTTGAAATAATTATCGCTAGCTCATTTACCCCTAGCCAAGGGTAGTTAGATTTAATGAAGCCAATCTATAAAAATTATTTCAGAAAAAATAAAAATGCTGATCCAATTCTTGAAACCATAGAAAATGTTGCTGTTTTTGAAAATTTATCACAAAAAGAATTATATGAAATAGTAAGGCTCACTCATCAAAGGGATTATAAAAAGGATGAATCTATTTTTAAAAAGAATGCTCCGGCTGAAGGCATGTATGTACTGCTAGATGGAGCGGTCGATATTTTTGAACCTGATTCAAATACTATACTAACTACATTTAAATCAGGTGATTTCTTTGGCGAATTAGCGCTAATAGATGAAGAACCTCGAATGGCATCTGCAATTGCTACGGAGAGTTCAAAATTAATTGGTTTCTTTAGGACCGATCTTCTAACCCTAATGAAAAGATCTCCAGAACTGGGAAACGTAATTTTAATGAATATTTCAAGGATTCTTGGAGAAAGACTACGCAAGACAAATGAAGAATTAACAAAAAATAATTAAAAATGAATTATGTACAAAAGATATACAAATTGTTATTGTTTGTACTTGTTGGAATAGTGAGCTTGGAGATATTGCCACTAATCTTACCTATTATGGCAATGCTTATATTTGCTTTTTTATTTACCACAATATTTCTTCAACCCGCTGATTATCTTGAGCGCCATATAAAGTCAAGAGCATTAGGTGTGATTCTCATCTTGGTTTCCACCATCGCCTTAACAATTACATTCCTTGGAACTTTTATATCAAACCTAGGATTTCAGATAAAAACCTTTACCAAAAAGATTCAAAAAGAAGAATTTTCATCAAATGTAGAGAGTCTTTTTGCCAGTATGAAAAATAATTTGCCTGACTTTCTATCCAATTTAATTCCAGAAAGTGAAAAATTGATTTCAATTGCTAAAAGTTCAATGATAAATATTTTTCAAAATATTCTATCGTTACTTAGTTCAGCGGGGAACTTGTTATTTATTACGATTATGATATTAATCTTTACAATAATTCTCTTGGTTGAATACCATGATTTTAAGCGATCATTGGTTTGGTTCTTACCTAATAAATATCTTGAAGTTGGATTAAGAGTGATTTACAATATAGAGCAGCAAATTTCTAAATATCTTAGGGGACAAATACTGGCGGCAAGCAGCGTTGCAATCTTATCAATTATTGGATTGTTCACACTAAATCAACTTGGAGCAAACGTTACTCTAGTTGTCTTTATTGGAATCATTGCAGGACTAGCAAATTTAATTCCAATGGTCGGTCCATTCATTGGTATGATTCCGGCAATTATGATAGCTTTGATGAATAATGTCGGAAGTGAAATTGCACTTAACCATCAAATTCTTGGTGTATTGCCCTCGCCTTTTTACATATTGGACATAATATTAATGTTTATAATTGTTCAACAAATCGATAATAATTTCATTACACCAATAGTTGTAGGAGATAGTGTTGGACTGCATCCCATGGTTGTAATGTTAGTACTCTTATTAGGAGGCACACTATTAGGTCCTCTAGGTATGCTTTTTGCTATTCCAGCGGCAGGAGTAATAAAAGTTATAATTAATGAAATGATCTTTCTTAACAAGAATTCTCATCTTTTGTAACTTTACTTTTTAATAGTAAAATAAACTATTTATCTATTTCTGCAATATCAAATAAAAAAGCATACTCTAGTGCTACCTCTTTATAATATCTGAATCTTCCCGATTTACCACCATGCCCAGCGTCCATATTCATATGTAAATATAATTTATTATCACCCTCCCAATATTCACGTAATTTTGCAATCCACTTCAAAGGTTCAAAATATTGAACTTGGGAATCAAAAAAACCAGATGTAATAAGCAAATTCGGATACTTTTTTCCCTGAACCTGATCGTAAGGTGAATAAGATAACATATAATCATAAAACTCTTTTTCTCGCGGGTCACCCCACTCATCCCATTCATTTGATGTGAGAGGGATGGATGGATCAAGCATTGTTGTTACGACATCAACGAATGGTACTCCTGCGATGGCACCTTTCCACATTTCAGGTTCCATGTTTATCACAGCTCCAATCAATAATCCTCCAGCACTTCCTCCATAACAAAAGAGATTATCACTACTCGTATAAGATTTATCAATTAAAAATTTTCCGGCATCAATGAAATCATAAAATGTATTTTTCTTATTTAACAACTTACCATCTTCGTATGATTCTCTTCCATATATCTGACTCCCTCTGATATGTGCAATTGCAAAAATAAAACCACGATCCAAAAGACTTAATCGTGGAATGCTAAAATATGGGTCACTAGTACTACCATATGAACCATAACCATATAATAATAAATTATTAGGTCCATCTGTCTTTTTATTCTTATTGTAGACAAGTGAAATTGGAATTTTCTTTCCATCTCTTGCAGTTGCATATATTCTTTTAGAATTATAATTGGTCATATCATAGCCACCAATTATCTCATCTTGTTTCATAAGTACTTTTTTTCTCTCATCCATATCATAATCATAGATTGACCACGGCGTTACCATGGAACTATAGCTATATCTTAATATATTTGTATCGAATTCTTTGTTTGTGGATATCCATGCGGCATACGTTTCTTCTCCAAAATCAACATAGTGCTCTTCTCCACTCGCAAGATTAATGATACGTAATCCTCTCAATCCATTGCGCCTTTCATTTAGGACTAAATGATTGTCAAAAATTTCCATATTTAATAAATGTACTTTGTCATTATGTGGTATTACCTCTTTCCAATTAGACATTTCAGTCGCATTTTCAGAGGTTTCCATTAATCTATTATTATCTGCTTCCCAATTAGTTAAGATATAAAACTTGTTTCGGAAATGAACTATGGAGTATTCATGTTTTGTACCTCTTGGAGTAAAGTTCTCATAATTGCCATAAGGATTATCAGCGTCAATTAATTGATAATCGCTCACAAGAGTACTGCTGTTCCATATTACTATGTACCTACCAGATTTTGAACGACCAACTCCAATATAATATTCATTATCTTTCTCGTGATAGATTAATTCATCATTACCAGCACCTTTCCCTATTGTGCGTCTATATATTTTTTCGGATAGAAGAGTTGTCTTGTTTTTAGAGGTATAAAAAACAGTTTTGTTATCATTAGCCCAAGCGACACTACCTTGTGCGTTTGATATGGTTTCTTCTAAGATTTTTCCCGTACGAAGATTCTTGAAATATATGGTATAAAATCTTCTACTAAGTGTATCAATCCCATATGCAAGCCAATTATTATCGGGGCTAACACTTCTACCTCCGATAGAAAAATAATCGTAACCCTGTGCTAATTCATTTCCATCAAGTAATATCTCTTCCCTTGAATCAAGACTCCCCTTTTTTCTACAATATATTCGATATTCTTTATCTTTTTCATACCGTGAATAGTAATAATATCCGTTTTGCATATAAGGAACAGTTGAGTCATCTTTCTTAATGCGCCCCACTATCTCATCAAAAATGTCTTCTTGGAATCCTTTTGTGTGCTCTAAACTTGCTTGGGTGTAGGAATTTTCTGCATTAATATAATCAACAACTTCCTGAGTATGGTCATCGTATGGCTTGGTTAATTTTTGCTCATCTGTTAGACGCATCCAATAATAATCATCAACTCTGGTATCACCATGGTTGGTCATTGAATATGGCTTTTTTGAAGCTTTAGGTGGTAGTGGTAGTGGCTGATTGCAAGAGTTCATAATAAGCACTCCAATTAATAAATATTTTTTCATCCTGGTTTCTTTTTCATTAGTTTTTGAAAATCAATTTACCTTTTTATATTTGGTAAATAATTAAACCTGAATCTAAGTATTTATTAGAACAGTTTTTATTTTTGCCTTTAATTAAATTAAACTAAATATTAAAGCTCATTAGATACTCAACATATAGCTTTTAAAAAATTTCGTAACAAAATTTAACCAATAAGAATACTTTTAATTAAAACTAGACAGTGCATTTAAAAATGAAAAAGAGGTTTTCGGTTCTTATTATCAGCTTAATATTTAGCAGCTGTGGGTCTTATTTAACTATTGAGCAACCTAAACCAAACATAAATGAAAGAATGTTAAGCATTAAAAATTATATTATTAAAAAACTTAGTTTTCTTCCTTACATTGAATATGTTCCGGATATAGAGCCATCTACATCTGGAGCTACGCTTTTAAATGAAATATACAAATACGAAAATATTGTAAACAAACACATAGAGTTTGATCAAAATAAGAAAAACGATTTATTTCCATCAGAAAAAGGAACATTAAAAAAAATATTGAATGGTTTTATGCGCTTTTTCAAGAAAGATAAGGATAATGATGCCATAGAAGAAAAGATTTCAGAAATCAATGCCTTACGGCAACTAACTGCCCAATATGAAGCTTGGCCAAACAGATGGGAAAAGAGCACGAATCAGTATGGAAAAGATCTCTCCTTAGATGAAGTAGATTTGCTAAAGGTTGAAATAAAAAGAATATCAAAAAATTTAAAAAAGAAGAAACAAACCAAAAAATATACTCATACTGTAAAATGATTGAATTGCTGGCTAGACTAAAAACCACCAATTCCTTTTGACTTATATATTACTTTTAAATTAAAATTTTATGGTGGAATTTTTCTTTTAACTAAACTTTAAAAAGGGGGTGATCAGTTGTCTAATTCAAGTAGTTTGCTGACCTCCAATAAATCAGCAAAATAAATCCACAGTGCTGACATTGTGAGGTCGGCAGTAATAAATAAAAAACGCGTCATTTCGACGCGTTTTTTATTTAAGCATAAATTAGTTTTATAATCAGGAGTAATGTGAAAGCCAATGAAAGCATAAGACCAATAATACCTGGGACAATCAATCCTCTTTCGAAACACGGTCTTGAAGCAATTAATGGAAGAATGGAAAACAATAAAGCAGGTGAATATTTAAGAAATGAATCAATATCCTGAGATACTAGTTTCTCATTATTAAACAACGAATATAAACATAGTATTACGATAACCGTAAAAAACCAACCTGCAAAATTTAATATGGGCACCTTATAATATGATCCGGGATGTTTCCAACCCCAACGCTTTTCATTAACTGCTAATGGGTCTAAAACCAAGTCTAAACTAGTAACAAATAAACTGGTCATAATGATAAGTAAAATTGTTTGAGAATCATTTTCCCCGATCTGGACTCCTGTAATTAAACTACAAAAGTTTAAACCCATATAGGTTAATCCTGCCCAAGATATTGGAATAATTAATGGAACACCTTCTAAAATTGGCCCAGGAAATTTTTCAATATCATATTCATACTTACCTCCAAATAACAAGCCACTTTTAGAACCTATTATCTCCATTGCAAAACCAATAATCAATGCTAATCCCATAAAGATTAAGATGTTTACCCACTCCCAAATTATTGAACCGTGCACAATAAAATAACAAAGACCTAATATAATCTGAAAAAAACGTAATTTTTCAGCTCTCTTGTAACTCTCATTATATTGGAGGTCATCATTTTTAATAAACCATGAAAATGAACCTTGACGAACCATACGATATAAAAATGGAACTGATCCTGTTAGCAATACAAATATAACAAGTAAAGATTCATTCATTTTCATAAGGTTATTCTTCTCTTGTACATTTTTTCATAATACTTCATACAAGAGTCATATATTGGAATCAATATAGGATCAAGTTTTATTTTTCGCTTACGATGTGAATCAAAGCCTGTCGTTTGGACAACACGTCCATACCAATGTTCTGCCCAGACCCCATCTGATTCTCTCTTTCCTTTTGGCCATGACAACATTCTGGATGAAAAACAGATTTCTAGTTTTTGACATAATTTTTTTAAGATTTTTTTTGGATTTTTTAAAAGATCATCAGCATCTATAATTGGTGGTGATTCTCCATTTTTTTTTTCAAGATGGTCCAGTATTTTACATAACTGGGGATATCCTAAATGGTTTATGTTTTCTAAGGGAAATTGTTTCATATAACTGTTGATTACAAGTTTTGGATTACGAATTAATAAACAGTTTCTTAAGCCATCAATCCAATCTATGCTATCCCCATCTAATATGTGTTGAGCCATTTGTTTTTGATACCATATCTTTTTCTCATTAGGAAAGGATTTTGTACATATCTTTACTACTTCACTCCAATTGCTATTTTGGGATGCAATAATCTTTTTTTTGCCAGGGTGTGCCAAATTTGTATTTTTTAAGTAGTAAGCATAAAATGGTTCATCTAACACTACTGTATCTTCCCGATTTTCAAAAGATCTCATCATCGCAGTAGATATATTTCTTGGCCCCGACCACATAGCAATGGTTATTCCATTCATTGTTTTTTGGTTTTCCCTTCTATATCTGAATCATAAAGTATTTGAAGATGTTTGGTTAGCTTTCCAAGCCTGCCATTTCCTATTTTAATTCCATCTACTGAAGTAACAGGAATTATTCCAGCAAAAGTCCCTGTCACAAAAACCTCATCTGCACTATGAACATCCTTAAGACCAAAATTTTTTTCATATATTATAATTTTATTTTTTTGGCATAAATCTATCACACTGCCTCTGGTAACACCATTCAAGCAAAATTCCCCCTTGGAGGTCCAAACTTCATTATTACGAATAATGAAAAAGTTTGTAGAATTACAAGTGGATACATTCCCATTAGAATCAAGCATTAGTCCTTCATCTACTCCCATTTTTTCTGCTTCAATGCAAGCAGATATACAATTATGCTTACTCAATGAATTAATTCTTGGGTCTTGTGTCCGATTATCTCTGATAGTAGCTACCGTCGCGATAGTTATACCTTTATTCTTAACTTCCTTACTTGCAATTTTATACTCTGGGATTATGACAATAGTTGGCTTCCCAATCGTGACCTTTGGGTGCTGGTATGGGGTTGATTTTATTCCGCGTGATACAATCAACCGAATATGCACATCTGAAACCATTCCATTTATTTTGAGAGTTTCAATAATCGCAAGTTTTATTTCTTCTTTTGATTTATGAATATTCATTGCAATGGATTTAGCCCCATCATAAAGTCTATCCAAGTGCTTATTTAAATGAATTAAAGTTCCCTTATGTAAACGTATACCCTCCCAAACACCATCTCCTAATAAGTAGCCACTATCTAAAACAGAAATTTTAGCTTTCAAACGATGAAAAAATTCACCATTAATGTATATCTGAATATTTTCATTCCTTTTGTCTATGATATAGTCGTGTGTTGATGGCATAGTCTGTGTTTACTGTATTTGTCTAAGTCGTTCAAATAATATTGCAGAAACTGTAGCACTTACATTTAACGAACTAGATTTTCCCTGCATTGGAATTGTGGAGACAAAATCGCAGTTTTCCAAAATTTTCTTTCTGATACCATATCCCTCACTGCCTACAACAATGACAGTTTTATCCCTATAGTTTATTTCATGCCACTGCTTAGCATCAACGCTATTTTCGATACCTATTATCCAAAATCCGTTCTTTTTTAATTTTAAAAATAGCTGATTCAAATTAGTTATTTCATAAATAGGAATATTAACAAACGCACCTTGACTTACTTGAATTACTGTTTCAGTAACAGTAGTAGAATTATGCCTTGGAATAACTATACCATCAATGCCTGCACATTCAGCAGTTCTAATTATTTGGCCAAGATTTTGAGGGTCTTCAATACGGTCTAAAGCTAAAATGCAAATGTCTCCTGGATAATCATACCTAGGCAAAGAGTCCAAGGTTAATTTACCTTTAAACTTGACAACAATGCCTTGAGTTCGCTTACCAGGATATGAGTTATAAAAATCTGTTTTTTTTAAAATTGATATATGATTAAAGTATTGTGAACCAATTATCTTTTTTTCTTTATGAGCCAGACTACCCTCCATTATGTCAACACTCATGATGAAAAAACGATTTGACTCTAATAGCGATATGGAATTGTTAATACCTATGCAGACATGGGTTTTTTCATTTGATTTTTTGAAGGTCATATCTTAATGTCAATTTTATATCACATTGTTCAAATAAAAATTAAAATAATCATTATTGATATAATTGAATAATAATTTCTCTAATAGTGCGAATAAGACTTAGTGAACTGGTTGCTACAAAATGATATCAGAGGTACATTTGCGACCCTCTCACTTACATAAAGTAACTTTATGGGCCCATAGCTCAACGGTTAGAGCAGCAGACTCATAATCTGTTGGTTCGGGGTTCGAATCCCTGTGGGCCCACCATAAAAATTCATTGCAACTTTGACTTTTGATTCTTTCAAATTTGAGTTATCTCTTTGTATTTTTGTTTAACTACTTAATTTGAAGTATTTTCCACTATAACCAGAGGAACTTTATAATGAAGATTTTATTTACTTTTATATTGACCAGCAGTCTTTTATTTCCAATCGGAAGTATTGTCATATTTAACGATGGAACAAAAATAGAAGGTGAACTAAGTAGCGTAGATGAGTCTTCAATATCCATTACCCCTTTTGGGTTAACATTCCCAGAACAAATTAGGATGGAGAATGTAGATTCTCTAAAACTTTCAAATGGGAAAGTGATTGTAGCGAATAATAATGTTATGTTTTTTTACCAAAACGGAGAGCTTATTGAACCAAAAACTACTGTAAATAATATCATAAATGTCGAAGATGACTACGAAGTAGAATATGTTTTAGTTCCAAATTGGAGTATTAATCTTTACACAGGATTCCCTATTCTAAAAGCATCCTCTTTTAAAACATTTGATAAAAGCAATTTTCTTTTTGGATTATCGATTGGATCTCCTTTTGGAATTTTTGCAGGAGACTTTTTTATGAATGTTATTGCCGAATTTGTGTATTACAATTTTCAGCAAAAAAGGAATCTTGATGGTCAAAATTTTGGTGGACCTGCATTTCAACTTGGAGTAAGCCCTGGTTTTTTCATTGGACAAGCCAGTATCAGTTTGACAGCATGTACAGGTGTATATCAAAATGACAAAAGCGAATTAACATCTGGATTCATCGCTGGTGGAAGTCTTGATATTCCGATGGGTGCTTTACTAGATGATGAAGATTTTCCTATTGAGGTAAGAATTACTGGTCGAACTAATATAATAAGCAAGGATGAAGGCGTAACAGGGTGGATAGATGGGGGTGTTTCTATCGGATACGAATTTTAACGCAATTTAAATTAATACTTCAGTTTTTTTCATCTTCATTGAAAAAATTTAAAATATTTTTCTTTTTATTAAGCATTTATAGTGCCCAATCCATTTATAATGGTAATGTTGTATTTAATTATGATGGTACAGAAGATGGATACTTTAATTCACTCACGCAGGACTCCATTTCATCTGGCATCAGCTTTAATCAAAACATAGCTGATACATCAACACTTTTCATCGCATCAATAAGTGAACAGGAAAATAATGAATTTGATCTCTTCCTTGCAATAATACGAGATACAACATCTCCGATGTTGCCTAGGACTTGGAGTATTCCAGGAGAGGGAGATGAGGAAAATCCCACAAGTCTGGAAACACTTCTAATTTTCATGCCCGGGCTTGATTCTAGTTTTGTAATTGAATTATTCGATGCTTTTACTGACACATCTTCGGAGGGAGATAGTACAGACGTATTTTCAGTCATATTTGATTCTCTTTCCAATGATATTTATTTGGGTCTATCAGGAGAACTAGAAATATTTGAAATAAATGATACGCTAATACTTGGTACTTTTAATACTGTAATGATTAAACCTGCATTTTATTTTCCACCACACACCATAACAATTAATGATGCAGAATTTGAATTTTATAATCCAATTCTAGAGGAACTAACAGTTAGAAAAAAAGAAATATTTGATGACAAAATTCTGAGCTATCGCACATACCCAAACCCATTCAATTCGCAAATAAAAATAGAAGTATCCATCACAAAGCAAATAGAAGATTTGTCGTTATTCATCTATGACATAAAAGGTAGGCTTTTAGAATCTATTTTCATTGGACCACTTGAAAAAGGCATCAAATCATTTATTTGGGATTCCCAAAAAAATCCAAGTGGTGTATATTTTTCAGTCCTAGAAACAACTAATCAAGTGATAACCAGAAAAATTCTTCTTGTAAAATGAAATCCTTAGAACTTGAGAACTATGAAATATTAAATGATATGATTCTATTAAAATGGAATGATAGTTCTGAAAATGTACTTAGCTTAAAAAATTTAAGAAACTCCTGCCCTTGTGCCCACTGTTCAGGAGAAACTGATGTGTTTGGCAATATTTATAAAGGGCCTGAACAGATTCTAAATGAGGATAGCTATGTCATTACGGGAATTCAACCAGTTGGCTACTATGCCATAAGACCATTTTGGAAAGACCAGCATAAAGATGGAATATTTTCTTATGAATTTTTAAAAAGGTTATGCGACAAGTACGACAAAACATAAACATTAAAATATTTATATATTTTTTCCCACTTATTCTAATATCACAAGAATTCGAGCTTAAGGAAATTCAGCTTTCAGGATTGATAAATGATAAAGACCAAGAAATATCAGGAATGGATTGGTACAAGAATAAATTATTTCTTTTACCAGAAAATCAAAATGGATTTTTGTTCGTTTTAGAGAAAAATGAAATTATAAATGCCATCAACGCTGATGATGGAAAAATCATAAGGCCCCAAAAAACACGATTTATTGCGCCAGATTATTCAGAATTAATACAAGGATTTGACGGTTTTGAAGCAATAAGCTTTAAGAAAAAAAATGTATACATAAGCATAGAGGCAGAGTATGATGGAGTAATGATGGGTTATCTCATTTGGGGGGAAATTAATTCAAGGTCGAATGAAATAAAAATCCCTGAAACAAACATCAAACAAATTGAAACACCCATACAACTCAAGAATATTTCATTTGAAAGTTTACTGCATTACAAAAAGGATGTTCTGATGATGTATGAGGCAAATGGATTCAATCTTCAACCAGAGGGAGCATCACACATTCTGTTTTCTTCAAAAAATAAAGTAATTAAAGAACTGCTCTGCAGTAATGTTGAATATCGCATAACTGATGTAACAAAACTCGATGGAAAAAACAGATTTTGGGCCATTAATTATTTTTGGCCTGGAGACAAAAAACTATTAAAGCCTTCTCGCGATATTATTCTGGAAAAAACTAAAGAAGGTAAAACACATAAAAAATCTGATGTAGTAGAACGTTTAATAGAATTTGAAATAAAAGACAATAATATCGTTTTTACTGATAAAGAACCAATGCAATTAGAATTAGAAAAAAATAACCCTAGAAATTGGGAAGCCATCGCTCGATTGGAAGACAAAGGATTGTTGATTGCTACAGATAAACATCCCAGAATGATATTTGGCTTCATATCTTTTAAATGAAGTTTTTTAATTTTATTATTCCCATTATTATTTTTTTCACATTTGGATGTAGAAATCAGAATTCTGAACAGTATGTTCTAATGATATCGTTTGATGGATTTAGGTCTGATTACATCGATTGGTATGAAACTCCCAACATAGACAAATTTGTTAGTGCTGGTGTTATTTCAGAAGGACTGATTCCTGTTTTTGTTTCAAAAACTTTCCCAAACCACTACAGCATCGCAACAGGTCTTTATGTTGAAAACCATGGACTTATTGGAAATCACTTCTACGACCCTGTGCTGAATGATAATTACTCTCTTAGTAATAGGAAAAAGGTTGAAGACCCAAGGTTCTATGGCGGTGAACCCATTTGGGTAACAGCAGAAAAAAATGGTATGAAAACTGCATCTTATTTTTGGGTCGGGTCTGAAGCTCCAATCATGGGGACGTACCCATCAAAATGGAAAAGGTATGAACATAATTTTCCTTTTGAATCAAGAATCGATTCTGTAGTATCATGGCTAGCCCTTCCAGAAAAAGAAAGACCGCGCTTATCTTTGCTTTACTTTCACGAACCGGATGAAACAGGTCATAATAAGGGACCTAAAAGCAAAGAAACAGAACAAAAGGTAATGCAACTTGACTCTTTATTTGGCGACCTAATTAGAAAACTAAAAGTTCTTGAGGTGTCATCTCGACTTAACATAATAATCCTATCAGATCATGGAATGACAGAAATCAGTTCAGATCGAACCATAGACATTTCTAAACATATCGACATAAGCAATGTAAAACAAGAAGGCTCTGGGCCTTATTCATTCTTGTTTGATATTGATGATTCTAAAAAAGAAAAACTTGTCAAGTCCTTAAATGAGATTCCACACTTAAAAGCGTATGAAAAAATCAATATTCCAAACCGTTATCATTTCAAAAATCATCATAGAATCAAGGAAGTGCTTTTAATAGCTGATGAAGGTTGGTACATTAAAAATCAAGCTATAAGTAGCAGGTCAAGCGCGGGAGCCTACATACCGAAAGGTGGTACCCACGGATACGATAATCAATTGAAAAGCATGCATGCACTATTTGCTGCAAATGGGCCTATGATAAAATCTGGTTTGGTTGTTCCACCATTTGAGAATGTGAATATTTATCCACTGATATGTCAAATTCTAAATATTCCGCCTAATGAAAAAATAGATGGAAAGGTTGAAAACATCATCCATATTTTAGACATATGATTAAGTTCGTGAAGTTAATACTTACTCTAGGACTTTTGAAACAGAGCATCTTAGCCTGGGGAAGTACTGGACACCGTATTGTTGGTAAGGTAGCAGAATCCTATCTCACAAAAAATGCAAAAATGCAAATCAAGAAACTAATGGGACATCATGACCTCTCACGATTCAGCGTATGGGCAGATCAAATAAAATCAGACCCAACTTGGAAACACGCAAATAACTGGCATTGGTGTACCGTCCCGGATGGTGAATCTTACCAAAAAGGTAAACACGGTGGCTTAGCAGTTGAGAAAGTGAAAGAATTCATTTTAACTTTAAAAAGTAAACAAGCTACAAAAGAGAAGAAGCAGATTGCGTTAAAATTCCTTGTTCATTTAATTGGGGATCTGCACCAGCCTCTCCATGTTGGTAACGGCAGTGATCGTGGAGGAAATGACGTTAAGCTTCAATGGTTTGGAGAATCAACCAATCTACATAGTATTTGGGATACTGAGCTAATAGATCATCAAAAGTTAAGTTACACTGAATACTCCTCATATCTAATGCTTGATGAAGACAGAGGCCAAATAAGAAATTGGCAGGCTGATAGTGTTTTGGTTTACGTACATGAATCAAGGGATCTTCGTAACCAGTGTTATGAGTATGACAAGACAAACCTAAAATGGGAATACTTTTACGTTAACAAGTCGCTGCTTGAGCAGAGATTATTTCAAGGAGGCATACGACTGTCTGGTGAATTGAATAGAATTTTCAAATGATTTTCAATCAATTTTAGTCTGATTTAATACTTCATCCATTCTTCTTGATACTTCATCCTGATTACCAAGATAAAAACTATTGATTGGATTTAATTCTTTATCTAATTCATAAACTAAAGGTACACCTGTAGGTATGTTAAGCTTCATAATCTCTTCATTGGAAATCTTATCGAGATATTTTACAAGCGCTCTGAGAGAATTTCCATGGGCTACTATCAATATCCTCTTTTTTAAATTTATACTGGGCATTATACTATCGAACCAATATGGAAGAAACCGATTAACCGTATCCTTGAGGCATTCAGAGCCTGGTAGTTTATCTTGTGATAATTGCGAATAAAGATCATCTTTGCTAGGGTGCCTTGGGTCATCAATATCTAATTTTGGAGGTGAGACATCGTAGCTTCTTCGCCATAGGTGTACTTGTTCATCTCCAAACTTTTTCGCAGTGTCTTTCTTATTCAATCCTTGCAGTGCACCATAGTGTCTCTCATTTAGTCTCCAACTAGATTGAACGGGGATATCTTTCAATCCCATTTCATTAATGCAAATTTTCATTGTCCGCTTAGCCCTTTTCAAAAATGATGTATGTATCTCATCAAAAACATAACCTGCTTCTCTAAGCAAAGCTCCTGAGTTTTTTGCTTCTTCTTTTCCCTTAACTGTAAGGTCAACATCTGTCCATCCGGTAAATCTGTTTTCTATATTCCATTGGCTTTCACCATGTCGTAATAAAACTAATCTAGTCATTTAATTTTTTTATTTTTTATAAAATAATAGCATTAGAAATTCTTATCCTATCATAGTCTACAAAAGTGATTTTTTAATATATTTAGATAATGTGTGGAAGAAAAACACTTACCATAACGAAAAATTCAATCGTAAAAAAACTCAAAATTGACGAATGGAAAATCAGGGACTATCGCCCTAGTTACAACATATGCCCAACACAATATTCACCAGTACTGCTAATGAAAGAGAAAAAAAGAATCGCAAGGTCAATGAAATGGGGACTCATCCCTGAATGGTCAAAAAATGATTCCTTTTCATCAAAGATGATAAACGCGCGGGCGGAAACATTATCAGAAAAACCATCTTTTAAGAACTTAATACATAGAAGAAGATGTGTCGTTTTAGCAGATGGATATTTTGAATGGAAAAGAGTTAATAGAGAGAAAATCCCATACTACATTAACCCATCTAATGAACCCCTATTCCTAATGGCTGGCCTATGGACAATATGGAGATCAGATACTTCTGTTGTCCAGACCTATACCATAATAACTATCCCTGCTACAAATATCATAGCACATATTCATCATAGAATGCCATTAATTTTATGTCCTAGTAAGGTCAACAAATGGATTGACTGTGAAAAATATTATCACATAGAAATAGATAAGTCGTTAGAAAACTCAAAGTTAAATCTATCCCAGGCAAGAGTAGGAGAATATGTGAATAATGCATCAAACAATTCAGCTAAGTGTATTGAGCCAAATGTAGGTTCTAAAAGTTTAAAGCAGTCCGTTCAAACCAAAATCTAACATACATCTAATTAATTACAAAATTTAACAAGGTAACCTTCAACGATAAAATATGTTTGAATGATAGCAAAGAATAAATTTTAAGATTAAATGATAATTTAATAGAAAGCTAATTTGTTTGCTTTTTTTTATATTTTACTTTTCAACAAAAAAGTGAATAAAAACAAGAATATTTTTTTTAATCAAATTAGTATTTAATCCTAACATCATTCCAAAACTTATTCTTATAATTAAAGGTCAATATTTGACATTATTAATAAAGTAACTAAGGAGATATACATGAATTGTTCTCAGCGAATTCTTGCGGGTCTTCTCTTCTTTTCCATCGCAACACAACTCTTGGCGCAAATGACAGTCTCAGGTGTTGTCAAGGACTCCCAAACGGGAGAGGCTCTCGCAGGAGCTAATGTCGTGGTAGATGGAACTGGTAATGGAGCAGCTGCAGGTTCAAATGGTCAATTTACAGTCAATAATGTTCCAAGTGGTGCTTCTTTAACTGCATCAATGATTGGATATACAAGCGTTTCAATGGAAGCATCTAGCTCCATGACTTTTAGGCTTGCACCATCCGCACTTGAAATGTCAGGCTTAGAAGTGCTTGCTTCTCGGGCAGATGAGAAAACACCTGTTGCATATACAACTGTTACCAAGGCAGAAATGGAAGCACGGTTGGGATCGCAAGACATACCTATGTCTTTAAATACCACACCAAGTGTTTATGCGACACAACAAGGTGGTGGCGCTGGAGATGCACGTATAAACGTACGTGGTTTTAACCAAAGAAACGTTGCAGTTATGATCAATGGTGTTCCCCAAAATGATATGGAAAATGGTTGGGTATACTGGTCTAACTGGGATGGAGTTGGTGATGCAACATCATCAATACAGATGCAACGAGGTTTGAGCGCTGTAAATCTTGCAACACCATCAATTGGTGGAACAATGAACATCATCACCGATCCTGCGGCACATAAGAGTGGTGGAAAATTTAAACAGGAGCTAGGTGCAGGCTCATTCTTAAAGACAACCCTAAATTATAATACCGGTCTTATAATGGATGACAAACTAGCGTTAAGTGCAACATTAGTTAGGAAAACTGGAGAAGGGATTATTGATGCAACTTGGACTGATGCTTGGGCGTACTATTTTGGTGCAAGTTTCCAAATGAATGAAAAAAACAGATTTGAGCTTTATGCTGTTGGTGCTCCACAAAGACATGGACAGAACCTTTACAAGCAAAATACTGCTACATACGCACAAGAACTTGCTGCAGATATGGAAGACCATGACGCATCATCCTATGCTGCGGGTGCTAAATTTGAAACAGAAGGTGGAAGAATGTTTAACCAAAACTGGGCACCTGTTAGTTCATCATATACAGGGAAACAGTATTGGTATATGTACGGCGTTGGTGGATTATTTGGAGGCGGTGAAACCCAAGACCGGCATGATCCAAACTTTCTAAATGAAAGGGAAAATTTCTTTCACAAGCCACTTGTAAACTTCAACCACTATCTTACTTTAAATGATAAAATGAGACTATCTTCCGTATTATATTGGTCAGGTGGCTCAGGTGGTGGTACAGGAACTTATGGTAGTGTCAGTAGAAAACCTGCAGTTGAAGGAAATAATTGGTGGGCAAGTTCACCCTGGCAATGGGATTGGGATGCTGAGATTGCTCAAAATTCTTCTAACATAGACGCGGCTTACTCTACTAGCGAAAATCGTTCCACGGGAATTCTTCGTAATTCAATAAACAGGCAGGATACTTATGGCTTAATTTCAAAGTTAAACTTTGACCTAAATGAATCAGTAAAACTTCAAGCGGGAGTAGACTGGAGAACTGCCGGAATTGAACATGCAAGAGAAGTGCGAGATTTGTTAGGAGGTGATTATTATGTTGACTTTGCTGATGACAATTCGCCAGACGGTAAAGTTGTTAGACTTGGTGACAAAATTGCTTACAGCAACATAACAACCGTTGATTGGTTAGGTTTCTTTGGTCAAGGGACTTACTCTTCAGGTGCGCTCTCTGCATATGGTATGTTTGGCTGGTCACAAATAGCATATACATACCAAGATTCATTTACTGTAGCAAAAGCTGTCATTGATCACGGAGATGCCATCACAGCTACTCAGTTAAAAGGTGGGGTTATGTATGATCTAAATGACAATATAAGTCTTTTTGCAAACTACGGACTTGTTGAAAAACCACCTATTATGGACAATGTTATCTACTTTGATGGAACAGTAGCTTCAAACCCTGAAAATGAAAAATTCTCAAGCCTTGAAGGTGGTGTAAATTATAGTTCAGGTGCAATGGCTGTAAAAGCAAATTACTACTTAACAAAATGGATGGATCGCAACCTTACAAAATCAGTAACGACAGGACAAGGGTCTAGTGGTGATACTGACGTGATATTCTTAACTGGTGTTGACCAAGATCATTCTGGACTTGAGGTTGAAGCTTCAATGCAAGTCATTGACATGCTCAGATTGGATGCGGCATTTGGAATGGGTAATTGGCAATTTGTTGGTGATGCAAGTGGTGAATACCAAGAGGCTGAATTTGATAGTTTAGGGAATCAAACGGGTCAAACATCAACAACATATAGCTATGCTTTAGAAGGCCTCTATGTTGGAGACATGCCTCAGACTGGGTTAAGTTTTGGTGCAACACTAACACCACTACAAGGTCTCAGCATACAGGCTCTCTTGAATTACTATGATAAGAATTATTCTGATTGGAGTCCTTCAGCGAGGGAATATAGTGGAGATGATAGCGATGCAGACAGGGCACAGGTTTATATGGCACCTTCATATAGTAAACTAAACCTACATGTTAATTATGACCTGCCAATCGATATAGCAGGAACAAAAATATCTGCATTCTTACATGTTTTTAATGCATTAGACGCTGTCTATGTTCAAGATGCCGTTGATAATAGTCAATATAATGGATATTACATTGAAGATGACAATGACAATGTCTTAAACTCTCACTCTGCATCTACAGCTGAAGTATTTCTGGGTACTCCAAGATACTTCAATGCTGGTTTAACAGTTCGTTTCTAATAAACGAAAACTTATGTTAAGTAATAAAAAAGCCCCTGTAGGGGCTTTTTTATTACTTAAAAGATATCAAATATATCGGGAAGGTCTATATCAAATATCTCGAAAATCTTATCCTGTAGATTAACACCAAACATAAGACCTATTGATGTCCAGTGAGTGTTTGTAGTTTCATCAATAATTCCCCATACGCGGTTATGCTGCATTGTTAGACCAATAATTATTGGGGTAGGTAATAGATTAAACACTGTTGACCCACCTAAGGAAAGGCCATACCCCGGAGATACTAATCCTAACCCAAGTTTGATTCCGGTCTCCAAATTACTTGGGACCCATGACCATGCTATGCGAGGGTCTATCTGAGCAGTTAAAAAATATCCTATGGTTTGAAAGTTTTGACCCTCTAGTTCTGAGTAAAAATCAAACCAATTAATATCCAGACCAACATCAATATTCTTTCCATCTAATTTGAATAGATTTCGACGACCCAAAGAAAAGGAATAAGTAATTCCTGCATTGTGGCCTTCTAAAGTTTCTTCAATCAAGAAAGGTTGCCCATATCCCAAGGTTAAGTATGATTTTGGCCCGGTACCCAACACAGAATCTTGAAGAGCTCGCTTAGCATCTCTTGCTTTTTTCCTTGCTTCTTTTCTAGCTAGTTTAGCTTCTTTTTTAGCTTCTTTTGCTTGATCCTGTGCGTAATCTTCGATATCTTTAGTTTTTTTGATGGCATCAAGCGTTGCGGTAGCTGATGCAGCTTCTAATCTTGCTCTTTCAGCTTCTCGCTCTGCATCATACAATTGCTCTACTGCTTTTTGTGCCTCAATCTTTGCCTTTTCCATCCTCTCTTTAAATAGTTCAACATCTCTAGCTTGACCCTCAGCCTTACGCATAAGCTTTGTAGCAGTTCTTGCTCTTTCATTTGCCTCATTTAATGCTTCTCTAGCCCTTTGGAGCTCTTCATCTGCTTTGTTTAAAGCATCTTCCGCTCTAGAAGCAAATTCCAAAGCAAGCTCTAAACTCTGCAAGTCCTGAAGACCTCTATCAATTATATCTCTTCCTGTCCATTCATATCTATAAGCGTATTTATCAGGCGGCATATAGGGTATGATCTTCCTTTCTAATTCTTTTCCATTTTTATCTTTTATTACACGTATGGTCTCTTCAAGGTTTCTATCATGATTAAATTCTTTAGTCTCTATTATTTCATTCTCCGCATTGAAATACTGAATCATTTTTAAAAATGCACCTTTTTTCCAAAATAGTAAATGTCTGCCAACAAAAATACCCTCCGAATCAAAGTAAGATGATTCTGTAACCTCTGAAAAAAGTTTATCCTCTTTCAGAACCGTATAATTAAAATTATAGGAAAAATATTCAAATCCAACTGAGTCACTAAAGGAAACCTCTTTAGGTCGACCATCACTTCTGCTCTTGAATTTTGCAACCCAACCAGATCGCATATAACTTAATTGATTTGAATAAAGATTTGGGTCAAGCTTTGACACATTTCCATTTTCATGGAATCGGACTTGATACTCTGACCTTGCTCCCGATCGTGACCAAATAATATCATATGTTATTTTCCGTTTTTTATCTTTACCAAATTTTGTTACAGTTTTGATTCGGTTATCTTTATTGAAAATGGCCATATAATAAGTCTGTCCATAAAACTCATGCGGCTCTCCACGCAGGTCTAAAACTCTCCTGTATGGATTCCAATATTTATAGTATTCTACTCGAAGTGTTGATACAACATTCGCATTGGTATCTTTTTCATTCCCGAAAAGAAGGAGTACATCAAAAATAAGAAATATAAAAAAGAATAATCGTAATCGATTTATCAGGCCATCCCCCAACTCATCAAAACTATTATGACAAAGAATAGTGAGAAGCCAACCCAACTTCCTACTTGAAATTTTTTATTAAAATCAATTACATCCTCATCCAGAGTTTGATAGTTCAGTACAATTGTCTCATTATCTCCTTCCTCAACAAAAATATCGAGTCTTCCCATTATAAGAATGTCATTCATTAATTTTTCTTTTGAGGTCAAAGCATTCGAATCTTCACTGTAATTATTTGGGAAATATCCTACCTTGTGCCAACCAGGCAAAACGTCTACCTTGTTTTTTAATGGAGAATATCCTACAAGATGCCCATCAACATATATTGGCAACCCTTTTGTATCGCAAATTATTTCCAAGGTTGTTCTCTCCCTTGCATCTTTCCATGATGTTGGATGTGCTTTTTTTTTTGCATCTTTTGGATTAGGAAAAACAAATGAGGGATTTACTTCTTTTTCTTTAACATAGTCTGAAAAAGTTAAAACAATTATTACTTTTTTACCTTCATCGTCTAAAATAACATCAAACATTCCTATTTCACGATTAATTTGAATTGATAGCTGCAATGAACTTTGAGACCAGAGCTGTTGTACATCTTGAACTGGATAGGCGATTAAATCATTAAAGAATGTTACCTCAGGTTTTATTACATTATAGAAGTTTAGAAGGAACCAATTTTTTTGCTCTATCCAGCTAGATATATCTGACCTTTCAATTAAGCTCGACAGTTCGAATTCCATTCTTAACCCTGTCTCCGTTGTATTCATTTTTGAAGATAAAAAAAATGGCAAGTCTTGGCTTGATAAATGCGAGCTAAAAAAAATCCAAATAATTATTCCCAAAGATATAGCTTTGAAGAAAGAACTTGATAATCTTTTACTCAGATTCCTCATCTCTTAGGGAAAGATTAATTCTAATATTTTGAGTTTTCCCCTTTGGAACATATATATCCTGATAGTCAGGTATATCCATCGCAAACTTAGGGCGTGGTGAATTTGGGTCAACGACTCTTACTCTATGCCAACCTGGTGTAACTGCTAACTTTTTTGGGATTGGTGTTTTTCCAATTAGAGATCCATCAATGTAAACATTCGCACCTTCTAGGTTACAAGCAAGCCTCAGAAATGTCTTTCGCTTTGACAAATCAGGAGGCAGCAATTTGACCTCATTTTCATTTGAAAGTTTTCGGGTTTCTCTTTTGACTTGTGTAGTAATAGGGGTTTGATTTAGTAACTCCTTAGCAGTCTCACGAGCTTGTTGCATAACACTGCCAAATTCTTGATTTACATCAAAGGTCTTTTTATCTAGCGAAGTAACCACAACTGGTTTTTGACCATCCAAGGCTCTTTTCAATTCATTATAGGTTCCTTCTCCAACAATTCCATCTACATTAGTAGCATTAAAACCTCTATCCAATTGGAATTGAATAACAGCATCTTCTGTAATTGGTCCGAAACTTCCATCAATGCCATCTTTGAATACACCACCTTCTCCTAAATCATATCCTAAGAAAGTTAGAGCTTCTTGCAAAGGTTTTACATCCTTTGGCCTTCGAACACCTGTCATAAGGAATCCTTTATCTAGGATAAAAGAGATGTCTATAGATTCCCTGCTTAGTTGTTTTCTCTTAGGAGGTGGAGGCCCACTAATCTCTATCTTATCCCTTTTTATGATAACTAAAGGCTTAGGTTCTTCTTTGGCTATGTCTAATTGATTATTGTCATTAGCTTTTTGTTCATCTTGTTTATCTGTGAGACTATCTTCTGTTGAATACCAATTACTATACCATACAAAATATTTTTCAGGTCCATATTTATCTCTGGCATAAACAAAAGAATCATAAAAAGGTGAACCTTTAGCTTCTTCTTTTGGTAAAGAGAAAACCCTATTTTCATTACTATTTTCAGATACTTTAACATTAGATCGGATACTATCACTTAATGACTCCCATACCTGAATAAGAATAATCCTACTTGCTGAAGAATGAAATATTTCAAAATCTTCAATAGGCCTTTGAAATAAATATCCAATCTGAACAGATTCATTATTTTCAGTAATCTCTATATCAATCAGTGGTGGCTCAATTACAATGTAATCAACAGCGGTTGGACTTAGGTATGAACTATTTAGAGTGACATAAAACCAATTTTCTTGTCCAGACCACCCAGCAATATTATCTAAATCCAAAACAGAACTATTAACTATGCGAATCAATGTACCGTTGCTTTTGGTATGTGATGTAATTAATTGCACCTGGTTACTCATACCAATGGACAAAACAATAAGAAATGAACTAAATGCTTGAATATATTTAATTTTTAAGGTCATTTAATTTTTCTCTTAGTTCTGTTATGGCATTCAACTCTTGCATTGGGTTTTCACCATTTGATTCTTTTTCACGAATTTTTGCACGTAATTGATATATTTTTTCTTTTATAGGATTAGATTTTAAGATTATAAGACAGTCAGACACAATTTCTTCAATCTCGCCGCTTTGATTTTTTGAAAATAAGATTTTGGTAATTGAATCCCTCTCCTGCTTATCTTGAAAATACTCGATTATTGAAGATGATTCCACATTCAAATCTTCATCCATCAATATTTTTGCAAGCTTACACAATAATGGTGATTTAAATAAACTTAATTCAATACGATCAATTACATATTCTCTTATTGAAGAATTATCATTTATTAATAATTTTAGCAATTCAATCTGTGCTTTTTCAATTTTACTAGAAAATAAAATATCATCTTTGATTTCAGAATCATTTCCCAAATTTCTCGGAAGATTAACTCTTTGTGTATTCACTAATCGAATGAAATCACGTTCATCAACAGAGAGTTTTTGCGATAAACTCTTTACAATGTCATTGCGGATAACTCCATTATCTATTACTTTTATTTCTCTTGCGAGATTTTCTAAATATTTTTGTCGATTTGCACCAGATAAGGAAAGGCCATCATTAAAATCCAAATGGTAGTCCATGAAGTCTATAGAATTATTAATAGAATCCATAACTGAGTTTTTCCCATTTTTACTTATCCAATCATCTGGGTCTAATCCGTTGGGAGGCCTTACTACAGAAGGGATTAACCCTGACTTTAATAAAATCCATCCTGCCCTTATGACCGCATTCCCTCCAGCTTTATCTCCATCATAGAGTAAAATAATTTTTTTTGTTAATCTAGAGATTGCGATTGCGTGCTTAGAGGTAAATGCTGTTCCTGAAACTGATAGAACAGGATGAATATCATTCTGATAAAGCTTTAGGAAGTCCATATAGCCCTCTACTAAAATAACATATCCCTCTTTTCTAATCGAATCTCTAGTTGCTTGTAATCCATAAAAGACATTACTCTTTTTATATAGAGGGGTTTCAGGTGAATTCAAATATTTGGCATTGTCGTCATTATCAAATATCCTACCTCCAAATGCTATTGCCTTACCTGAGGGATGAAATATTGGAAACATTATTCTAGATCTAAATCGGTCTAAAATTCCGTTTTTTGTCTCAGTAAACAAACCAGATTGCAATATTTGTGCTTTTGTAAAACCATTACCTTTACATCTTTTAGTTAGTTGGTCCCAACTGTTCTTGGCATAACCAATTTTAAATTGCTTTATCATATCTATACTTAATCCTCTATCCAATAAATACGCCAAGGATTCTTTTCCAGAACTAGAGAATAAATTCTCCTGATATAAATCAAGGGCAATCTCATGTAGCATATAAAGAGAAGAAAAAAGATCATTAGCCTCATTATCCTTTTCAACAGTGATTGGTATGTTATATCTGTCTGCTAAAAGTTTAACTGCATCGGGGAATGGTATTTGCTGATAATCCATTAAGAAAGAGAAAACATTTCCTCCGGCATTACATCCAAAGCAATAGTATATCTGTTTACCAGGTGCAACGCTAAAAGATGGTGTTTTTTCATCATGGAATGGACACAAACCGAAAAAGTTAGGCCCTTTTTGTTTTAAATCTACATATTGTGATACTACATCAACAATGTCAGATGAGTCTCTGACTCTATCTATAATGTTTTGTGATATTCTTGACATTAGGGCTGAGTAATTTGTTTGATATATGACTCACCAATCAATATTGGGTCCTCCCAATTAAAAAAATCAACCACTGATATTCTAACTTCATTCCCAAGTTTTGCAATTTTAGAATTTTTTTCAATTATCATAGTCCATTTACGAAGTGGCAGCAATGTGATAAACCAAATAAAGATTGTTGTAATGAAAAATCCTTTTATTAAACCAAAAGTGAATCCAAGTGTTCTATTCATTGATTGATTACTTTTTGATAATAATGCAATGTGAAACATTTTTGTGATTAACCTACTAATTAATAAGGTTGCCGTAAAAAGGATAGTAAATGATAAAAAATTTACTGCCCAATCTTGTAGATGTATTATTTCCTTAAGCTTTATTTCAAGTTCAGTGGTTTTTGAAATGGAAATGATAACCGCTAATATCAAACCCATAAGACGGCCAAATTCTTCAATCAGACCTTTTTTAAATCCGTTATACCCTAAAAATAGGATAAATAATAAAGCAAGACCATCTAGGAACCACGACATCTAATCCAATAATTCTCTTAAGAGCATGTTAGCAGTTTTACCATCTACTTCTTGCCCTCCTTGCTGCATAATCAGCGGCATAACTTTTCCGATTTCAGAAATTCTTTTAACTTTAGTTTCTTTTAATATGGTTTGCACTAGTGTTTTTGTTTCTTCATAGCTCATCATTTTAGGCAAATATTCATTAAGTATTAAGAGTTCAGTTTGTTCTTTATCGGCTAGTTCCATCCTATTGGCTTTATCATACATCTCTACCGATTCTTTTCTTTGCTTAACCAATTTTTTTATTATGGAAATACACTCACTTTCTGTAATATCATTTTTAGAATTTATTTTTTGCTCTTTTAGCTTTGATAATAATATTCTTAATGTATCCGTAGCTACTTGGTCCCCCGATTTCATCGCTGCATACATATCTGATTGTATTTTTTTTATGAATTCCATTTTACCCTTTGTCAATTCTCTTCATTGATAAGAGTAAATAATCTTTATTTGTCTCAAAACCGATAAATCTCCTACCATTTTGTTTACAAGAGACCCCAACATCTCCAAATCCCATAAATGGATCTAAGACCCAATTTAATTTAAAACTGCTAGCATTTAATATTCTTGAAATTAGTTTGAGAGGGTATCTGCCAACACTTTCTTCGAACCTTGGAAGATCTAACCAAATATTAGACTCCTCACCAATATTTTCCGAAGATTCTATTGTATTGATTCCAACTGGGTTTTGTTTAAATAAGAATTCCTCGGTTTTTGTTGCGAACCAAATATCAGAAGCTTGATCAACCCATGTTTTCGAATTTTTTGTTTTATTTTTATCTCTCCAAGTTATTCTTGATTGTATATGAAATTGGTTCGATAGAAGTCCTTGATACATCCCCGAATATTCCCATGGTGTGATTATGTAAATTGATCCTGTTTTTTGCAATACTCGATGTGATTCACTAATCCATAACTGATTCCATTGATAATATTCTTGTAATGTTTCTCCCATGGAATTATCTGAATTTAAATCCCAACTATTCTTTGGAGGACTTGCTATTATAAGATCAATTGATTGATCGGGGATTTTTTTTAGTCCATCAATGCACTTTGTAAGAAACACGCCTTCCTTTATAATACCATCAAGCATAGCCATATCTTCAACTGTCTGGATTGCTGGGAGATATCTGTTTAAATCATCTATAGTCAAACCAGGGAAAGGCTCATTGGGATTATTATAGTGATATATCTTGTTTTTTTCAGATGAAATTGACATATTAAAATTTAGTTAAAATTATTCATTTAATCTTCTGAGAATATCTTGTTCAATTGCATAAAAGCGACTAAGGTCATTGAAAACATTAAAATCGTTTGTATCAACTATCAGTACAGGTATGTCATTTAATGAGTTAATCCAGCG
Source organism: Fidelibacterota bacterium (assembly GCA_002718655.1). Classification (GTDB taxonomy): domain Bacteria; phylum Fidelibacterota; class Marinisomatia; order Marinisomatales; family UBA1611; genus NZWG01. The sequence goes on along the minus strand of PBFM01000023.1, from coordinate 28,729 downwards.
TTCATAAGTTAAATTGAGTGTATGAAGATATTCTAAATCAATAGATTTTTCATACTCTCTTCCTCTAGTTTTTATTCTCTTTAATAGAGTATCCGTAGTGGCTTTTAAGTAAATGATAAGATCAGGTTTTCGCAATTGAGAAACCATAATGGAAAAGAGTCCACAATAACTCCTCCAATCTCGTTTAGACATTTTACCAATCTTATACAAATTCCATGCGAAAATCTCTTTATCTTCATATATTGTTCTGTCTTGCATTATTCCTTTGGACATAGAATCCATTTTAATTTGTGCTTTAAACCTTGTATATAAAAAATATATTTGGAGATTAAAACCCCATCTTCGCATATTAGTGTAAAAATCATCTAAGTATGGATTATTTTGCACAGATTCATAAAATGGCTCAAAAGAAAGTCTATCACACATAAGTTTTGTGAATGTTGTCTTCCCCACCCCGATATTACCAGCGAGACCAATGAAAGGTGATTTTTGTTTATTTTTCTGCATATTAATAAAAATGAAAGAATTAATTAAATCTTTATAAATGTATTCTTGCACCATAATAAATAATTTTTAATAATTAAACTATGAAAAATAAACAAAAAGTACTTTTTATATGTACTGGTAATAGTTGCCGTTCGCAAATTGCAGAGGGATTATTACGCAATATGGAAAGAAATGACTTTGAAGTTTTCAGTGCAGGAAGTCACCCAAGCCGTGTTCATCCAGCTGCGATTACCGTAATGAAAGAAAAAGGAATTGATATTTCAAACCATTCATCAGATAGCATAGATAAATATTTAGAGGAGGATTTAGATATTGTTATCACTGTTTGTGATAATGCAAAAGAAGTGTGTCCTATTTTTAAAGATACGGTAAAAAAGATGCATTGGAGCATCGAAGATCCTTTTAGAGGTTGGAAATCAAAGGAGAGTGATTTAGCTAATTTTAGAAATGCTCTAAATGAAATCGAGGAACATATTAAAAGTTCATTAGTATAGGTTAAAGAATGATTAAAAAAGTCATAATATATTTATTTTGTTTTGTTTCGCACATCTGTGCAGGAGAAATATCAGTTTCAATATCTGAATCACTTGTTAATGATTATCTTAAATTAATTGATAGTCATGAGATTCCTAAAGGGGGGAAAAATGACCAAGCTTTTTGGTCAATAATCGACCCTTATGTGAAATTTGAAAAAGGGAAAGCAAGTTTCTACGCTACTGTAAGATATAGAAAAGAAAAGATAAATATAAAAAAAAATATCAATAAGAATATGTATGTTGAATACAACTATGATGATAACATTATAAATTTAATGATAGAAAATCCAATCATAACAATGGAAAGAAAAAACCAAAGCCTTGGTAAGCTTGACATAAGCTCTCTTTATCAACAAGGTTTAAAATTTCAAGGGCCTCGACCAAAAGATGAAACGATAAAATTGAAAACTATAAAAGGAAAAATTAAAATTGAAATGAACATAAAAAAATCATTGATATACTTTGAAGAAAAAATTGTTAGAGTCGCCATTGACCTGGATTATCAATAAATATAATTATGTCCAAAAATTATTTCTTACACAGATTGAAAGAAAATTATAGTTAGAAACACAACAATAAATGAAAATAGTTATTTCTAAGTTACCTGATTCAGGCTGGTGGTCAAGAGGAATTCCAAAATACGATGATAATCCAGCTATGAAAAAAGGACTCATACCAAACCACGTATTAGCTGAAAAAGAGCGGAAAGTTTTGATTTCAGCCATAAAAAAAAGTGGACATAATATTCTTGAATTTGACTTTCCCCTGATATTAGACCAACAACATCCTAAACATGATTTTGTTTTCATCAGAGATTCTTTTATTTCCAACCAAATGGGAACAGCAATCATATTAAGAGCAGGGGAACCATCAAGGAGAATTGAAAACCAAATAGTAACAAGCTATCTCGAATCACTGGATATTAAAATCATAGAAATGCCTGATAAAAAAGGAATAAGAGCTGACGGCGGAGAATTCTACTTTTGCCGTGAAGAGAATGTTCTATTTTGCGGATTAAAGAGGAATACAATGCAAGGAGCCACTTTTGTCGCCGAAAAATTCAATGTAGCTGAACTAGTAATAATTGAAGGTAATGGTTATCATCTTGACACATTCTTTACACCTGTATTAGACAAAAAAGGTTGTATCATTGCTTTAATAGCCTGTAAAAAAATGTTGTCAAAAATTTCAGAATCTAGTTTATGTCAGTTTGCTAAATCTAGAAATATTCCCTTAATTGATATTCCCCAAGTAGATTCACTTGGCACAGCAAGTAGCATAGGTAATTTTGCAGCAAATGCATTACCTCTTCCTGGGGTTTTAATAAGAGCAAATCGATTTACAGATTTAAGTGTAGAAGAAAAGTTACGCGAATTAGAAATAAAATCATTCATAACGCCAACCAGCCAATTTCAACTCAGTGGTGGATCAGTCCATTGTATTACAAATGAACTTTGACTGTTGAAGACCAAAAAATGGCTAACAAATCTTATTTTTGTATAATTAAAAACCTATTCCAGCACGAACATTAAAAGATCCAAAATCGGATATCCCTGGTGCCAATTCTTGATCACTATCTAAAAAAACATGGCGATAAAAAACATGCGTATCTATGAACAATACTTTGAATTGAAAAGATAACTGAGCATGGACACCTGTATTTTCTATTGTGTTTTCTTCTAAAAAATTTACTATTTCTTTTTGATCTAAATTAGTTGGGTCTGCTGATAAATCACCCCCTAATAATTGCTCCATTAAGTCAATGGTCATTAATGGCGTAGTTTGATATAATCCATACCCAGCACCATAAAGTAATTTAGCTTTTGCCAAAAATGGGATCCCTAATTTCAATGCATCTCTGTATGCCGTCAGGTGCACTGATGCGTTGGACCATATAAAATCATATGGCCCAATTTCTATAGGATTATTAAAATCAAATTGATATTCTGCCCATTGAGCTTGCGCATCAATCTCAAAATCAATAAAAGGAAGGACATCAATGTAAGCGAAGATACCTAGTTGATAAGGATTTTCAATTTTTGAGGTAGTCATCACGGCAGTGGACAATGTTAGATTTTTGGTCGATTGGGATGGCTCAATTACGAATTGACCTTGTCCAAATTGCAAACCAAGACCCACAGCTCCAAAACTAATAGAGGATGAAATTAAAAAAAGTACAATTGAAATGATTTTCTTCATTCTTAATCCTTTTTTTTATTAATAAAATAAATTTATAGAGTTTACATTAACTATGACCATGAAACAAATCCCTCATTGTCAAATTCCACTTACCCTAAATAAATTGCAGTACAATATTTATTAATGAAACAATACTTTATTCTAATTTTCCTAGTGGTCTTTAGCACCTCTTCATCACAAGGAGTTCTTTGGCCCACAACTCTTGAAAAGCACTTTACTTCAAACTTTGGTGAAAATAGAGATGATCATTTTCATATGGGCATTGATATAAAGACCAAAGGGAAGATAGGGATGGAAGTGCTTGCAGTTGAAGACGGTTACATTAGTAGAATACGTTCCAATTATAATGGTTATGGTAAAGCTATCTACCAGAGAACAATCACAGGACACGAAGTCGTTTATGGCCATCTAGAATCATTTACACCTATTATCGAAAAGGTTTGGAGACTTCAACAGGCAAAGCGTTTGAGTTATAATGTTGATACTCAATTTTCTTCTAGAGAATTCCCTTTAAAAAAAGGAGATCTAATAGGCTATTCAGGGAATACAGGTCATTCCTTCGCACCTCATATACATTTTGAATATCGAAATAGTAAAAGCATTCCACTAAATCCATTGACCTCAGCCTATAATTTAGAAGATCAAATTAGACCTATTCCAAAAGAGCTGGCTTTTATTCCAATTTCACAGGGCGCCTTAATTAATGCAAGCCCATTAACAAACATCATACCATTATTTCGAGACAAACAAGGAATATATCATTTTGCAGGAGATACAATTAGTATTTTTGGAGAATTTGGGCTTGCTTTAAATGCGATTGACAAAAGAGAGGGAACCAGAAATAAATACCAATTTCACAAAGCTGAGCTATTTATTGATGGTGAGCTAGAATTTGAAATTAGCTATGATAAAATACCATTTAATCAGGGAAAACACGCCAAAACGATTATTCAATATGACCTAAAAAGAAAAAATCTTGGTGAATTCCAAAAATTATACCGCCTACCTGAGCATAAAAAAACTTCAATTCACAAAACTGATAAATCTGGAATTCTGGGTCTTTCTCCTGGCTACCATAGTGTTGAAATCAAAATCTATGACGCATATAGGAATAAGACAATTGTAAAGGGTGTACTGGCAGGTACATTCCCAATGAGCCTTGATGTTGAGGAAGTCTTTAGAGATAATAAAATTATTATTTTAGCATTGACACCTAAAAGAGGTGGACTTGCAGTTCGTGATGCTGTAATCTATAATTTCACACCCTATGGTTTCCCAGATCAAAAAGTTGAAATAGTACATTCGGAGCAAGTTAAAAAAAGCCTGCATGTAACACTTCCACTTTCAATGATAAATAATAGGGCATTACAAATTATTGGCATTAACCAGATAGGTGGTATGGTTGAGCCATTTCACTGGACAAACATTAAATCAAAAATCAGTGTAATTGATATAAATCCAGATTTAAAAATATCCAATACGGAAAGAGGAATTTTCTTTCAAATAGATATTGATCATTTTGTTCCCGCCATAGCTAGACTAAGACTTGCAAATGACAATACATTTATGTCCTATGATATGAACCAGATTAGGCCAAATACATTTATTACTGAAAAATTATCACACAACGTCGTTGAAAACATGAAATACATTGACGTGGAATTAGCCAACGGAAACCTTTCAAGAGAAACACGTTTTTTATATCCTTTGGAATTTGTGGGACCTGGTAAAGAATATGTTGCATTTTCTAATGATAGAAATTGTTCTATAAAAACAAAGCCTGGGACATTTTTTCAAAATAATGTAGTATGGATTGATAAAGTTGAGGACCATGTAAAAGTAAATGATGGTTTTCATATATCCTCTGTATATCAAATACAACCCTACGACCTCGCTTTGAAAGGAAATTTTCAAGTTAGCATAAGATATCCAAGAGACCTAATTGAACACTCCAATCTTGGAATATATTATTTTGATCAAAAGTCTGAAAAGTGGGTATATGCAAAATCAGAAAATAATCGTAGAAAACAAACTATTACTGCTGAATTGTCAAATATGGACGCTGTAACTATCATACAAGACCTTGACTCTCCAAAAATTAAAAAACTATTCCCTGGTAATGGAGGCCAATATCAGAGCGTAGATGTAAATAGAATCAAAATAGAATTAGAAGATAGCATATCTGGCATAGAATCAGAAGAAAGCTCATTTGAACTTACCCTCAATGGAAATAAATTGTACCCTGCATACCAACCACTTAAAAAAACCATTTCGTACAACTTGGATAGGCCCTTAGAAAAAGGCTCACATCAAATTGATTTTATGGTTAAAGATAAATTAGGTAATAAAACAAATAAAACTATCTATTTTTCAGTTTATTAGTGTTTTTTCCTTATAAAGATGATAACCCTAGAGTATTATATCCTTTTGTTACATATTCAATAATCATTTTAAACATAATTGTATTTTTATTTCAATTCTATGTTTCAGGAAATAATCCGAATATGGGTCGGTCATTAATTTTGAAATTTGGATTTGTGCCCAATAACTTTAATCCTATGGACATCATTACTTCAATGTTCATGCATGGTGGATTTGGACACATAATTGGTAATATGTGGTTTTTATATATTTTTGGAGATAATATTGAGAGTATTCTCGGACATATAAGATTTTTAAATTTTTACGTATTTTGCGGTATTGCCGCAACTATGACACAATTTTTCATAGATTCATCATCTGCCATTCCAATGGTTGGAGCAAGTGGAGCCATTGCAGGTATATTAGGTGCATATATGCTAAAATTCCCTAAGGCTAGAGTATATGTTCTTGCCATAATAATTTTCTTTATTACGAGGTTAATTGTTCCAGCTCGGATTGTATTAGGCTTTTGGTTTTTGATACAATTGTCAGAAGGATTAAATAACATTGGAATAAATACCACTGGTGGTGTTGCTTGGTTTGCACACATTGGAGGATTTATCTTTGGCATAGGTACAATAAGAATATTTCAAACTTTTCGGTTTAAGTATAATGAAGAAAAAACTTACTGATATGGCGATTGCAATGCGTGAAAAATCGCATTCTCCATACTCAAAATACAAAGTCGGGGCTGCAGTACAAACAGAAAATGGATTAATATTTGGAGGATGTAATATTGAGTCTTCAAGCTATGGCCTCACATGTTGTGCAGAAAGAGTAGCCATTTATAACGCAATTTCAGCAGGATATAAAAAAATTACATCTTTAGCAGTCGCTACAGAAAATGGTGGAATGCCTTGCGGCGCATGTAGACAAGTGGTATGGGATCTCTGTAGAAATATCCCAATCTACATTTGTAATAAAACTGGCTATATGAAAACGGTTTATAGTATTGAAATTCTTCCCGATGCCTTTGATAACACATTCCTAAAATGAAACCAGTTATAATGGGAATCTCTGGTGGGACTGGTTCTGGAAAAACATTCATCGCAAATCAGATAAAGAAATCGTTTGAAAAGAATGAGGTTTTGGTTCTAAATCAGGACGCTTACTATTATGATCTTGGACATATCCCCCTTGAAAAAAGAATTGATATAAATTTTGACCATCCTGATTCAATAGATATTGAATTACTTTGTACTCATATTTCCAAATTAATAAGCGGGGAAAGTGTAAAAATACCAGTTTATGATTTTTCAAGACACGTAAGAAGTGATATTATTAATATAACCTCCTTCGCTAAAATGATAATTATTGAAGGAATTTTTTCCTTGTATTACCCTGCACTTCGTAAATTATATACGATGAAAATTTTTGTTGATACACCAGAGAAGATTAGACTTAAAAGACGAATAACTAGAGATATTCTAGAAAGAGGTAGATCAAAGAAATCCGTTGAAAAACAATATATCGAATCTGTTGCACCAATGCATAAACTGTATGTGAAACCAACAAGAAAATATGCTGACATAGTTGTAGAAGGAGACGGAAACTCACAGGATATCATAAAGATAATCAAGTCAAAAATAACGTCACTAAAACGATGAATAAATCTCTTAGAAACTCGGGGTGGATAGAAGTAATCTGCGGTAGTATGTTTTCTGGGAAAACCGAAGAATTAATTCGTAGACTTCGCAGGGCAGAAATTGCAAAAATGTCAGTATCAATATTTAAACCAAATATTGATTCACGCTATAGTTCTGGACATATAGTTAGTCATAACAAAATAAAAATGCAATCTCATATTATTCATAAACCAAAAGAGATAGTTGAAAAATCTATAGATGATGCTGTTGTGGGTATTGATGAAGCACAGTTCTTTGAAGATGAACTTGTTCAAGTTTGTAAAACTTTAGCATCGGGGGGGAAACGGGTTATTGTTGCCGGACTAGATACTGATTATAGAGGAATTCCGTTTGGTCCAATGCCTAAAATAATGTGTGAAGCAGATTATTTGGATAAACTTCGAGCAATATGTGTCGTTTGCGGAAACCCAGCATCATACACTCAAAGAACTTCTCTAGACTCAGATCAAGTGGTCATAGGCGAGTTAGATAAGTATGAAGCAAGGTGTAGAAATTGTTATAAAGCTCCAAAAGATATTTAATGATGCAATTAACAGGTTTATTAGGAATCATTGTTCTGCTAGGAATAGCATTTTTATTTTCAAATAATAGAAAAGCAATTAAAATCCGTACAATAGCTTGGGGTATCGGGTTACAGGTGTTTTTTGCAATTATTATTTTAAAAGTACCATTTGTTAAAACAAAGTTTACTCAAATCGATACCATTTTTAAAAAAATCATAAGTTTCTCTGATGCAGGAAGCAATTTTCTTTTTTCTTCTTTCATTCCTGATGTAGGTTACCATGAAGCTATGGTGAATTTTGCCTTCCGAGCTTTGCCTGTGATTATATTTTTTTCAAGTCTTATTGCTGTAACATATCATTTTGGCATTATGCAATTTCTCATAAAATGGGTTGCTAAAATTATGGAAAAGAGTATGAAAACGAGTGGTGCAGAAACATTGAGCATTTCTGCAAACATCTTTGTTGGACAAACAGAGGCACCAATTCTCATTAATCCATTTATAAAAAACATGACTAAATCAGAGTTAATGTCTATTATGACTGGTGGGTTTTCAACAGCTGCAGGTTCTGTTCTGGCTTTATATGTCTTATGGCTTCAGTCTATACCAGGTATTGCAGGGCACTTGCTTGCAGCAAGCATAATGTCAGCTCCTGCTGCTTTGGCAATTGCAAAAATAATATATCCTGAAACTGAAATTTCTGAGACAATGGGTAATTTGAATTTAAGTCATGATCAAAAAGCAGTAAATGTTATGGATGCACTCGGCCAAGGAGCAACTAATGGGTTAAGATTAGCAGCAAATGTCGCAGCAATGCTCATCGCTTTTGTATCCATAATTACGATGATTAATTATTTCTTGATTTTTTTGTTTTCAATTAATATGCAACAAATTTTAGGAATAATATTTCAGCCACTTGCTTGGTCAATGGGAATTCCTTGGAACGAAGCCAAAATAGTAGGTACCCTAATGGGAGAAAAAATAGTTTTAACAGAGTTAATAGCATATTCCAATCTAAGTGAGTTAATAAAAAACAATGAAATCTCAAATCGAAGTGCAATAATCGCAAGCTATGCTTTGTGTGGGTTTGCAAATTTTGGATCTATTGGAATTCAACTTGGAGGTATTGGAGGCATGGCACCAAATAGAAGAAAAGATATTTCAAAGCTAGGTTTTAAAGCTATGGTTGGTGGTGCATTAGCTTCATGGCTAACAGCAACAATTGCAGGTATATTATTATGAAAATCATCTTGTTATGAAGTTATTAATTATGGGTCCTCCTGGAGTTGGTAAAGGAACACAGGCTAAAAAAATTATTGAATATTTTAATATTGTGCATATATCAACAGGTTCATTACTCCGTGATGAAATTAGAAAAAATTCAAATATTGGCGTTGTAGCTAGCAGCTTTATTGATAAGGGCAGGTTGGTTCCCGATAAAACACTTCTATCGATGGTTAAAAAAAGGTTATCAGAAACAGATTGTGATAATGGATATATATTGGATGGGTTCCCAAGAACAATAGATCAAGCCTCTGGTTTAGAAAAAATCCTAGAAAAAATGGGCCATAACCTAGATTTTGCCATAAGCTTGTATGCTGAAAAAGACGAACTTGTATCCAGATTAATAAAAAGAGGTAATGATTCTGGAAGAAGTGATGATAACATCAAAATAATAATAGAGCGCCAAAAAATTTATTGGGAACAAACCGCACCAATTTTAGATTTTTACAAGAAAAAAAATATCTTAAACAATATTAATGGTCTTGGTAAAATTAATATTGTTACGAAACGAATTTTAAAAGTTGTAGAAAAAAATGCTTAAAATAGGTCTTACAGGTGGTATCGGTTCTGGAAAAACTTCTGTTAGTAAACTGTTTAAAAAATGGGGCGCATACATTCTAGATGCAGATGCAATAGCTAAGGAAATATTGAATACAAATGAGATAGCCCAAGGTGAAATAATTGCTGAATTTGGTTCAGATATATTGAATAAAGATGGAAAAATAGAAAAACAAAAATTAGCACGCATTGCCTTTCAAGATGAAAATCACCAACTTAGATTGAATACAATTATCCATCCATATGTATTTTTGATAATTGATTCAACTTTTGATGAGATATTAGCGAGTGGAAAACATGATGTTTTTTGTGTAGATGCTGCACTGATATATGAATCAGGTGCGGATACGCATATGGATTATGTTGTAGTGGTTACATCTAACCTAAGATTGCGAACAGAAAGGGTGATGACTAGAGGTGGTTTAACTAGAGAGGAATTCTTAAAAAGATTAGACCTGCAGTGGAGCGATGAAGACAAAATCCATATGGCTGATTTTGTCATTCATAATAACAGCACTCAAGATGATTTAGCAAAAGAGGCAAAAAAAATATTCGATCAAATAAGCTAATCCCTTTGTGCTAGTGGTTTATCTAATAATTCTTTAATAATCATAGATTTTTTTAATGATTTCTTGGTGTTAAATAATTCTTTTTTAATATTAATTCTTTTTTTCCATTTGTTTCCTAGGTGCAACTCCTTTCTTTGAGAAAGATTAGAGTGGTATATATTCCTTTCAAACTCTTTAGATTGCTCATCAATTTTAGTTATATCATTTTTATCCCCAACTAAATCTTCAGCAATACTTTCTTTCTCTTCCATAGTATCTTCAAATGAAAAATTATTGCTGTCAGATGTAAGCACCTCACTAGCCATATAATTCGGCTTTTGTGTAAAAGGGTTCTGTTCAAACAACTCATTGATTATAGTATTGAAATTAGAATCCTCTTTTTTATTTTCCTGACTTGGTTCATAATCCCATTCAGGATCAGACTCTATTTCTTTACGTTTTTTGTCTTGTTCACGCTTTTTTAGTAATCCAGATATAAGATAAAGAAATAATATTCCTAACCATTCCATATTATTTATCCTCTTTTACCAGCAGAAATAAAATACCATTGCAAAAAACCTCATCTAAAATTGGCAAAAATGAAAATGGATTTAGAACTTTTGGTAGTCCAAATCTAAATGAGTATGCAGGTCTTATTATCCAGTTACTTTCTTTGATTATAAAATAACCAACTGAAGAAAGAATATGCTTCATTTTTTTTATTGAAATTCTAGTTTTTTTCGTTGCAATTAGATAATCTATTTTTTTTTCTTCGCATCCTATGAATCTTAAATATCTCTTGTATAGTGGATTTGGTAATAAATGTAAATATGGAAGCTTACCTAATATTTTAGGTATTGTTTGCTGGTGGCCAGCATAAGCGCAATATTTTGGTGGAAATGAAACAAACAATTTTCCCCCAGGTTTAAGAAGATTATATATATTTCTCAGAGCTAGTTCTTTTTCCTCAATATGCTCAATGACATCCCTAATAACAATAATATCATATTTATTAGTTATTCTTTTTTCATAAGAAGATGTTTTGCAAATATTTGCCTGAAATAAATGTAAAGTTTTTTCTTGGTTTAATATATTTGCATTTTNGAATCGAATATCTGATANTTCTATCCCAGAACATATTGCGCCTTTATCCATATAAAACTTTAGTAATCCTGCCTCTGCACAACCCACTTCTAGAANATGCTTCCCTTTTACATCAAAATCTCCTATNTAATCATAAAGGAAGTTTTGTCCGTACCAATGTTGCTCAGCATAGCAACGTAAACAACGTTGGGATATTTTTTCCCTAGCATTATCTGGAATTGAAATATCCATAAAGTATATCGGTAAATTATTAGCTTTCCTCTGGTGAATCTTCAACTATGGATTCTGATCCAGTATCAGCTATGGAATCGCGCATAGATGTATCAGATTTGATGTTCTCCATTTTATAGTAATCCATTATTCCCAAATTCCCCTCTTTAAAAGCATATGCCATCGCTTTAGGAACTTCAGATTCGGCTTCAACTACTTTAGCTTGCATTTCCTGAGTCTTTGCGGTCATTTCTTGTTCTTCAGCTACTGCCATTGCTCTTCTAGTTTCAGCTTTGGCTTGTGCTACACGCAGATCAGCTTCTGCCTGATCTGCTTGTAGAGAGGCACCAATGTTTTTTCCTACATCAAGATCAGCGATGTCAATAGATAAGATTTCAAAAGCTGTACCAGCGTCTAATCCTTTATCTAAAACTGCTCTGGAAATATTATCAGGGTTTTCTAATACCTGAGAATAATTTTGAGCAGAACCAATGGCGGAAACTATACCTTCACCCACTCTAGCAATTATGGTATCATCTGTTGCACCACCAACCAATCCAGGAATATTAGTTCTTACGGTTACCCTTGCCCTAGCTTTTAATTCAATCCCATCTTTTGCTACAGCAGCTAGATATCCTTCTTTTGGTGCATTAATTACTTTTGGATAAACAGATGTTTGAACTGCTTCATTAACATCACGTCCAGCTAAATCAATGGCGGTTGCAGTTTCGAAAGGTAGTTTAATATTTGCTTTATCTGCTGCGATTAATGCAGAAACAATATTCTGAACATTCCCTCCCGCTAAATAATGTGTTTCCAACATATCAGTTGTAATGTGTTCAAGGCCTGCTTTATGCAAATTAATCACACCGTCTGTGACCAATCTAGGCGATATTTTTCTAAGTCTCATACGGATTAAATCCACAATACGTATTCTACCTATACCCAAGGATACAATTCCTTGTATCCACATCCCAATAGGAACAAAATATAGAAGTGTTACCGTGGAAAAAACAATAAATCCAATTAATATCATTTGTAATACAGGCATAATTTTTCCTTTTTATTTTATTAATTCTCTAACCAAAACTCTATTACCATCAACGCTAAGAATTGTGACTTCTTTCCCTTTTTCGATAAACCCACCTTCGCTAACAACAAAGATCCTTTTTTCTTTTACATTGACCCAGCCAGAAGGATGTAAATCGGTATCTGCAACCGCAGTTTCTCCTATCAGTGTTTCCCAACCTTGTGTATTTGAATACCCCTGTTCTTTCTTTTGAGTGCTGGGAGCAGTAAGTTGGTTCCAAAACTCAGATCTTATCATAATCTTTATCAAGAATACTGCTCCTACAAATGCTCCTAATAATCCTATAAGAAACCCGTCCATAGCTTGATTTAGCACTTCTTCTCCAACAGGAACTTCAGGTAATAAAAGTAGATAGAAGCCATATAATAAGAAACCTAACCCTCCTAGACCAACTATCCCAAATCCAGGTATAACTAACATTTCCAATAATATGAGTGCAAGACCTGAGAACATAAAAATCATATCTGACATAGTTGCTAACTGGGCAATGTATGATGCGCTTAAAGAAAGAATAAGGCAGGTAAGCCCAACAAATCCCGGAATACCCCAACCAGGACTTTGTAGCTCAAATAATATACCTAAAAATCCAAATGTTGTTAATAATGATGCAACAACAGGGTTGGTTAAAAATCTTACAATTTTTTCAGACCAATTAACTGAAGATTCAATCAAAATGGCATTTTCATACCCAAGTGAATCAAATAACGCTTCGATGGTTTCAGCCCTTCCATCCGCAATTTTATATTTAATAGCTTGATCTGTTGTTAGTGAAATTAACTTACCATCTTTTCTGCCTTCAATATCATTTACAGTTACTGAATCATCTTCAATAAAAAGCTTGGTAAAATTTAATTCTTCATCAACCATCCCTCGTGCAATTTTCTTGTTTCTTCCTCTCTTTTCTGCAGTAGAAGCCATTTCTTCACGCATAAAACTTATGACTTTCTCACTACCTTTTTTTCCAGACATATCGACTGCTGTTGCTGCTCCTATTAAGCCACCACTTGTCATATAGATTTTTTCGCAAGATAAAGATATCAATGCACCTGCTGAGATTGCTCGACGATTTATATATGCTACTGTTGTAACTTCTGAACTTAGAATCGCATCTTTAATCTGTGTAGCTGCATCAACACGGCCACCAAATGTATTAATATCAAAAACCACAGCCGTCGCATTTTTGGCCTTAGCCTCATTCAATGCTCTTTCAATGAATGGTGGCAAACCTAAATCTATTGTTCCTTCAATTGGAACACGATAAATAGTTTCTGCATTCAAAAAAGAAGTGACAAACAAAACATTGATAAAAACTTTTTTCATATCATTGAATTTCACACATAATTAAATAAAAAAACGAACAAAATATAGTTAAAACTAATCCGTAATTTTGGTACGAAATGAAACTAAATCATCAATTTACATATCTATTACTTATTGGAATGAAAAGGATACTTTCATCAATGAAAGCACAATCAAGATACAAGCTTGCAGTGAGCATTACCAATATTGCATGCCATTACTTTCCATTCCGAAAAGAAGAAGCCAAAATGAACCTCCACCAGGCCTTTCCAAGTTTGTCAGAAAAAAGAATACTTCAAATCTTAAAAAAAACTTATTTATTTTTTATTCATAATTTTATTGAGTTTATTGCAATTCCAAAATCCTGGGAAAGTATTAAAATATCAGTAAAAGGAGAACATCTACTTTCGTCTTATTTAAATGAAAATAAGGGTGTCGTTTCTGTTACTGGTCATTTTGGGGCTTGGGAAATATTGGGAAAATGGCTGGGAGAGTATGCTAATCTTTTTACAGGAGTCGCACTACATCAAAAAAATAAAGGCTTCGAAAAATTCACTTTAGAACAGCGTAGTATTCCTGGAACAAAACAAATTTTTAAAAAAGAGCCTCTGGAAAAAATGTATGAAGTGTTATCTCAAAACGGGCTTCTGGGATTAATCAGCGATCAAGATGCCAAAAAGAAAGGAGTTTTTGTAGATTTTTTCGGTAAACCCGCATCCACACCAAAAGGCGCAGCTCTCTTTCACATCAACACTTCTGCGCCTATGATGTTAGGAGTTTGCATAAAAAGAAATCTTGATGAATACGAAATAAGATTGATACCAGTGGACACATCAACTCAAAACATTACTCTTATCACACAAAATTATACAACAATGTTAGAAAAAATTATCAAAGAACATCCTGAGCAATATTTCTGGTTTCATAGGCGATGGAAAACTAGGCCATAAAAGCTAGTATTATATGGTTAAAATAATTCCAAAAAATCACCCTGACGCTGTAAAAGAAGCTTGTAATGTTTTATATGATGATGGCATCATTGTTTATCCAACTGACACTATTTATGGTTTTGGATGCAATGCAAAAAGCGAAGCTGCAATAAACAAATTAAATAGCCTTAAAAAAAGAAAGGGGCCTATGAGCGTATTGTGCCCCAATATTGAAACAGCATTGGAATGGATGAATTTGCCAGATTTACAAAAATTAGCTTCTAAAAAAAGACTTGGTGGGAAAAACACAGTTATTGTTCCCGTAAAAGATAACATTGTGTCTAGTATTATATTAGGTAAAAATGGAACTCTTGGAATAAGAATTCCACAAAATGATTTTTGTGCTAATATTTCAAAGAAATACCCAAATCCCATTACCACTACTAGTGTTAATCAAACAGGTTTTGATCCACACATAGATCCAACTGAAATCAACAAAGAATTTAAACATAATATAGATCTTTTAATTGATCATGGAATTATCAATGGAAAAGGGTCAAAAATACATTTATTGGAAAAAGGCATTTGGAAAGTATTGCGAAAATGAAGTCATTTATTCACCTTGTTCTTTTTTCTGGTTTTCTTTTTTGCAATGTACCTTTTAGAATAGGTGAAACCCTTTATTATAATGCATCATTTGGAGGCATTCCCGCTGCATCAGGGATTTTAAAAGTTGTAGATAAGGAGAAAGTAAATGATAAAACAACATTCCATGTCCAATTCACTGCAAAATCAAAAGGATTAGCAAATTATATTTTCCCCATTGATGATGAGATTAACATATGGTTAACTGAAGATTCGCTGAAAACCATCAAAGCAATCTCTAAAATAAATGAAGGTAATTACAAAGCAAAAAGAAATGTTATTATTGACCATAATAAACAAATTGCCATTGTTAACAACGATTCAATCAAAATAAAAAGTGATACTCATTCTCCCTATTCACTGTTTTATTATTATCGTAATAAAGATTTTACAAAAGTAAAAAAAGATGGAATTAATACAATTCAAGGAAAAAAACTAACCAAATTAAATATTAAAATCGAAAATAATATTACCGTGACTGTACCCGCAGGCAAATTTATGACAACTAAATTAACCCCTCAAAAATCAAATAATCAAAAATTTAAAAATAATGGCACTATGTCTATCTTTTTTTCAAATGATAAAAACAGATACCCTGTATTGATATGGTTGAAATTAAAATATGGTAAGCTTGAATTAGAGTTAGAAAAAATTACTAATTAAATAATCTTAAAATATCTTGAAAAATAATTGTAATCATTAATAATAACAAAAATGCCATCCCGACCTGTTGGATGGCAATACGCATCCTCAAAGTTAAAGGTCTCCTAATAATCCCTTCTAAAAGATGGATGAATATATGGCCTCCATCTAATCCTGGAATTGGTAAAATATTTAAAAATGCAAGGTTCACGCTTAGGAGTGCCATAAATGTAAAAAATGGCACCATCCCCGCTTCTGCGGTTTGCCCAGCCAGCTGGGCAATCATTATAGGTCCACCAAAGTCTTTAACTGATGCAGAGCCATAAGCTAAAAGCTTTAGACTATCAAATATCATCTGAAAGCTCCCCAAAGTACGAGAAAAACCAATTGCTAGAGCTTCTTTGATTGTTAAATCTTTATAAACTACCTCTGGGTATATTCCAATTACGCCTAGCGTATCCATCCCATTAGTCCCAGGCCTAATATTGGAGGTCGTAGTGATAGACAAGGTCTCTAGGGTACCTTTTCTATCAATAGTAAAATCAAGTTTTGTATCAGGGTTAGAATTGATTATTTCTGATAATTCTTTCCAAGTTTGTATATCTTGCCCATTAATATTAACTATTTTATCACCAGGATTGATTCCAGCGACTGATGCTGGGTGTCCATCAACAATATCTGAAATAAAAGGCTTATCGCTAATCTCAGATAAACCTTGATAATATCCAATTGATGCAAAAAGAAAAAATGCTAAAATTGTATTCATAATCACACCAGCACTCAGCACCCATATTTTTGCCCAAAGTGGTTGAGATAGAAATTCATATTTTTCATATCTAATATCAGCATCCATGTTCTCATCAATAAAACCAGCCATTTTTACATAACCACCTAAAGGCAATAAGGCAAGTACATACTCGGTATTCGACGCAATTCTTCCAGGCCTTCTTATAATTTTTTTATAGATAGATTTCCATCTCAACCCTTCGCTCGACCAAGAGAAAAAGAACAAGTTAAATTCCATAGCATCATCTATGGATTTCAATGTTAAAAATCTTGGAGGAATACCTATTGAAAATCTTTCAACGCGAACACCAACAGATCGCGCTGCAATAAAGTGCCCAAATTCATGAATGGTTATAAGGACACCAAGAATTATAATTGTCGCCCAGAGAGTTGTCATACTTACTTAATCTACTACAAAATTAATTTTTAGTTCCACTAAATCAAAAAACTTCAACTTTGTTCTTCACCCAAGAAACCAGGTCTTGTAAGTCACAAAGATTTGGTTTTTCCATCCAAGGGTGATTTTCCAAAATTGATTCATTAATTTTTGGAATATCTAAAAATCTAATTTCACCCTTTAAAAAACGCGCTACCGAAAAATCGTTTGCCAAATTAAGAGCAGCGCCTGCAGTTCCACTTAATTCCAAGGCTCTATAGGCTAAGTCAATTGAAGGAAATCGTAGTTTATCTGGCTTATGAAAAGTTAAATCAGGACAATTAAAAAAATCCAATCTTTCCCAAGGTGCCTTGATGTGGTTAGGATATGTTAACGCATATTGTATTGGAACCTTCATATCTGGGACCCCCATTTGCGCTTTAATTGAACCATCATTCATTTCTATCATTGAATGGATTATTGATTGTGGATGTATCACAATATTGATTTTTTCTACATCAAATCCAAATAACCAATAGGCTTCTATGACCTCTAAACCCTTATTCATCATAGTAGCACTATCTATACTTATTTTTGCTCCCATTTCCCAATTTGGGTGCTTAAGTGCTTCTTCGACAGTGATTTCATTAAATGAAGAAAGACTTCGTTCTCTAAACGGTCCACCGCTCCCTGTTAAAATCAATCTGTTTACATCATTTAATTCCTCACCAACCAAACATTGCCAAATTGCAGAATGCTCACTATCAACTGGAAATAGTTTAGTGCCAGCTTTTTTTAACTCCGCATTTATAATACCACCAGCCATAACAAGACTTTCTTTATTAGACAATGCCACATCAACACCCGCATGAATAGCCTTAATCGTTGGTTCCATACCAGAAAAACCCACTAGCCCATTTAGCATAATGTCAACATCTTCTTTAGCAGAAAGTTCTAATAACCCATCCCTTCCAATTAATAATTCAACACCCAATGATCTTAATTCTTTTTGTATGCTTAAATCTGAATTTTCATCAGCTATAGCAACAGCTTTTGGACGATGTTCTTTTGCTTGTTTTAATAGTAACTCTGTATTTCTATTGGCTGATAAATATTCGATACTAAAAGAATTTTTCAGATGTGAAATTACATTCAATGCATTAACACCAATAGAACCAGTTGAACCTAAAATTGAAATTCTTTTTCTCATTAAAAAAATTCTTTTTGTACTGAAATCCTATTTAAGATTTGATTAGAACTTATTCTTAAACTTATACCAACAAATGTTTCTAAAACAGGTACGGTAAATTCTAAGCTAAAATAATTAATTTGACCATTTAATGATTTGCTTATTGTTGTATCATTAGATAACGATTTCATATCAAAAATATTTACTCCCATACCAATGCAAGCTTTATAAAAGTCCTGACTTATCCATTTTTGTAAATCAATGGATTGAGATGTCATTTTGAATTGTTTCAAGCCAATCAAATCAGTTCGTTGTATTGATGTAACCCAATCTAAACTATCCTCATTATCACCAGAGTATATTTGTATTCCAGCACCCATAATGAATGGATTATACTGTTGATTTGAAAAACCATATGATTTAATGGTAACCGCTAGGTTTTTCGTTGCTTTTAATCCCATACAAAAATCTGGATATTTAAGAAGATTCACTTCTCCATTGTTAATTAAGGAGGTCATTCCGGATTGTAGATAAAATCTGTTTGCACTTATTGGGTCAATCCTTGGAACATTGCTTAACCAAAGGGACAAGCCTCTAATTATCTGTTTCTGGTTCATTTCATCGAAATTAAAAATTCCTGAATCTGCGAAAATTAAATTAAATAGAATGCAAGTTTTGGCAAATAGTTTCACAATATAAATTTAAATTATACCTCTATTTGAAGATTGGATAAAATTTAAAATCTCATCTCTAATCTTTGATGATGGAATATCTGATGCTATTTTTTTTAGAGCACTTTTTCTATCTAGTTTTGATTGAAAATATATCCCATATATCATTTTCATACTCTGTCTTTCTTCAACTGAAAAACCTCGCCTTTTTAATCCAACCCTGTTTAAACCCTTAAACTTCAGAGGATAATCTGCTGCTAATATAAAAGGAGGTATGTCTTGCGTGACTCTAAACCCTCCGCCTACAAATGAATGTACTCCAATTTTTGTAAATTGATGGACAAGAACTCCACCCCCTAGAACAACCCAATCATCAATCTCTACATGCCCACCCAAAGTACAAAGATTAGATAATATCACATTATTCCCTATTATGCAATCATGAGCAATGTGCGTTGATGCCATCAGTAGACAATCAGAGCCAATAATTGTATGCCCAAGAGCTTTTGTTCCGCGATTAATAGTAACATACTCTCTAATTGTTGTTCGGTTACCAACAATTGTTTTTGATTCTTCACCTTCAAATTTTAAATCCTGTGGAATTTCACCAATAGAGCTACAGTGCATTATACTACATTTGTTGCCAATTTTTGTATTAGGGCAAATTGTTACATAATTCCCAATTTTAGTATTATCACCAATAACAACATTTTTATCAATAAATGAATATGGACCAACTGAAACATTGGATCCTAAAATAGCTTCTTTGTCTACTAATGCCGTAGGGTGGATTATATTTGAAATATTAAACTCTCGCTCTTTCTACAAGATTTGCTGAAAAAACTGATTCAGCTACAAGTACCTGTTCAACTATACACCTACCATGAAACTTACATAAATTTAATTTCTTTTTTAATAGGTCAACTTCAATTCTTAATTGGTCTCCTGGCACAATTGGCTTTTTAAATCTTGCTTTTTCAACTGAAGTAAATAACATGTTTTTTGATAATGGATCTTCTACCTGATTAAGCATTAAAAATGAACCTGCTTGAGCCATTATTTCTAATGAAATCACTCCAGGCATTACTGGCTGCCCAGGAAAATGACCTTGAAAAAAAGGTTCGTTTATAGTCAAATTTTTCAAGGCTAAGAGAGATTCCCCTGGTTTAACAATTTCTATTCTATCAATAAAAATAAATGGATATCTGTGAGGTAAAATTTCAATTATATCATTTATGTCAAATTTTGTTTTATTTATTAATTCATTCATTGTTTAGCATCCCAGATAATTCTTTACTGTATTGTTTTTTTAATTTTTTTACAAATTCAACATTACTTGCATGGCCTGCTCTAGCCGCAGTTACGTGACCCTTAATTGGTACTCCTAGTAACGCTAAATCACCAATCAAATCCAACGTCTTATGTCTTACCGGTTCATTTTTAAATCTTAATAATTTACCATTAAGAATACCATTTGCCCCTTCAATTATATTTTTTTCGATCCCGAAAAGATTTTTTAACCTTTGCATTTCCATCGAATCAATTTCCTTATCAATAATCACAACTGCATTATCTAAAGCACCACCTTTGATGAGGCCTTGTTCTTTCAACATTTCTACCTCACTTAAGAAACAAAAAGTTCTTGCTGGTGCAACTTCAAATGCAAAATCTTCTTCCATATTATAAATTGCCTCATATTGGGTTCCCAAAGCTGGAAGATTATATTCGACCATAAATGTAATTCTAAACCTATCTGATGGAATTACGTGTATGTCTATATCTCTATACGGATTAGTATAGTTTACTGCAGTTGTTATTTCTAAAATTTTTCTCTCTTCTGCTTGAACCTGAATGCCTGCTTTGATAAGACATTCAACAAAATCTT
Source organism: Fidelibacterota bacterium (assembly GCA_002718655.1). GTDB lineage: Bacteria > Fidelibacterota > Marinisomatia > Marinisomatales > UBA1611 > NZWG01. The sequence goes on along the minus strand of PBFM01000023.1, from coordinate 7,702 downwards.
TAGCGCTACCATCCATTACGGGTGGTTCTTTACTGGTGAGTTCAATGAGAATATTATCTAATCTTAATCCACTGACAGCAGCGAGCGCATGCTCAACTGTATGAATTCGCACATCATTTTCTTCAATGGTTGTACCGCGAGAAATATCAACAACATGGTCTATGTCGGCTTTAATCTCTGTACAATTTTTGATGTCCGATCTTATAAAACGAATGCCATAGTTTTCTGGTGCAGGGTGAAAGGTAATAACACTTTTAACTCCTGTATGTAGCCCAATACCCTGACAAGATTGAGAAGTTTTAATTGTTCTTTGTTTTCTTTCCATAAAGTGATTTAATCCTTTTTAATAATTTGGTCTACCTTTTTGCGTAGGGTACTAATTTGATTAATAAGAGCTAATCTTTTGTTATGCTCCTCAATCTCTCTAGCAGGATATCCAGCGTAAATTTTACCCCCTTTTAAAGATTTAGTTACTCCAGACTTAGCAGCAACCATCGTGTTATTACCTATTGTTAAATGTGGTCCAACACCAACCTGGCCACCAAAGGTACAATAATCTCCTACTTCGGTACTTCCAGCAATTCCAAATCCAGCAGTGAGAATACATCCTTTCCCTATTTTAACATTATGTGCAATGTGTACTAGATTATCTACTTTGGTCATTTCTCCTATAACCGTGCTACCAATAGTAGCACGATCGATGGTGCAGTTTGAACCAATTTCTACACAATCACCAATAATCACATTCCCTTTTTGGGGGATTTTTTTATGTACATTTTCGTATTTCACATAACCAAAACCATCACAACCAATTATAGTGCCACTATGAATCACAACATCATTGCCTATTACGCTATCATCATAAATAGATACATTTGGAAATATCTTACAATTTTCACCTATAACTACGTTCTCTCCAACGACAGAATTTGAACCAATTTTCGATCCATCCCCAATAAACGATCCTTCGTTTATTATTACTCTTGGTTCAATGGTGATTTTTTTCCCAATTTTTACATCGTCCGATAATATTGCAGTAGAATGAACACCTGAATGTGGTTTCCTTTTTTCTGGATAAAAAAGTTTTAAAGTTTCTCCCATCGCTAATTGAGGATTTGAAACAACAATACCATTTTTTCCATCTAGCAAATTCTCATTACTAACAATAATTGCAGTTGCTTTTGTTGTGGATAAATATTTTTTATAAATAGGATTGCTAAAAAATGTTATAGTATTGGGGTGCGAATTTTGAATTTCGGATACACCTAATATTGATAAATTTGGATTACCAATGATTTTTCCTTTCAAATGCCTGGCTATTTCGGCAAGTGTAAATTTCAATTTATTTTTCAGTTTTCAAATTTCGTAATTCATGTAAAACATCATCAGTCATATCATATTGAGGTTTTACGTATAATAAACCCATTTGTGCATCAATGATGTAATCAAAGCCTTTATCTATAGCCACTTTTCGCACAGCTTCTCTTACCTTACCAAGAATTTCGTATTCCATTTGAGCAGACTTTTTCATTAATTCTCCCTGCGGCCCAACTTTTTCCGCTTGAAAGTTTTGAATTGAACGTTCCATTTGCATTATTTGTTGTTTAATACTTTCTCCTTTATCTAGCGCCATCAGACGTTTTACCTCATAATCCTTACTTAAACTATCAAGCTGTAAAACCATTTGTTCGTATTCAGCTTGCACCTTCTGGTATTCCATCTGAAGTTGAGATTCTGCATCTGTGAAATCTTCATACTCCGTTCTAATTCTTTCAGATTGGATATAGCCTATCTTTAATTGCGCATAGCTAGTAGATAGAGCACAAAAAAAGACTGTATAAAACACAATATATCTAAAATGTTTATTCATAATTCATTCCTTATATTCTTAAAATTGTTGACCAAATGTAAGGGTTGTCTTCCACCCTGGTTCTAACTCACCATCTTGATTTAATCTATCAAACCCATATCCAATATCAAAACCTAACATACCTATCATAGGCATGAAAAAACGTATTCCTGCACCTACAGATCTTTTTAAATCTAGGGCACCACTTCTAGGTAAATTTAGTCTTTCCATTAAATGTACAGAAGACCAAACATTTCCCATTTCTGCAAAGACCAGTCCATAAACTACAGGATTTTCTGCTAATGGAACTCTAAATTCTGTTCCAAATTTAACAATTGCGTTCCCTCCAATAGGATTACCGCTAGAAGTAACAGGCCCTACCCGATTATCATCATAACCTCTTAATGGATTACCATATGGTATTCCGTTCCCTCCCATGATATAACGGTCATAATATGGAATGTAGGATGAACTCCCTTCTCTTGATGGCAATTCTTTAACTACGCCAATTTTCATAGAGTTCATCAAAACAAATTTCCAGAAGGTTGGAGTATACCATTCAAGTTTTAAGGTATGTTTGTGAAAATTTTCTTGTCCTCCTAAGAACCATCCAGAAAGAGTAGAATTAATCGAAAAATGTGATCCAATTGTAGGGAATTCAGGGTGGTCTCTATTATCTCTCTTTATCGTTTGGACAAAACTAATACCATCAGTTTGAGTTTTACCTCCAGCGTATTTTTCGAGATCTGATTCAGTCCCAGCATATTCTCTCCTTCTAACCATAAATCTCCAAGTTCCTCTGAAATAATCATCAGGCCATTTAAAGATACGACCCCACATTAAACTTCCATAAGTACTTATGGTTTCTAATGGTGAATAATACATAGCTGATCCACCACCACGCATATCATATCCAAGCGATGCGCCTAATAAATTTTTTGTATCATTTACCATTGGATCTGTAAAACTAATTGAGGCTCTTCTGGTTTTTGGTCTATCTATGTCATACCCTTGAGTTGACATAAAATTATTTTGTCCACTATTGTTTACACCCTCACTGTAACTGAAACTAAAACTTTGACCTTTACCTCTAAAATTAGGTAATGATAATCCCCCTCCCCCTGTGAGGCCATAATATTGAGAATAACCCATATTTGCACTCGCCTGTCCAGCAGGTTTCTCCTCAACCTTAAACTGAACATTAACTTTATCTTCAGAGACAGGTATTATGTTCGGAGCAGCATCAGCGAAGAAGTTTAGCATCATAACTTCTCTATAACTACGAGCAATTAATTCCTGGTTGTACACATCACCTGGGAAAACCCGTAATTGCCTTCTAATTACATTCTCACGCGTTCTAGAATTTCCTACAATAGAAATATTATTTATGTAAACTTTATGGTTTTCAGTAATCATAAAGTTTATATCTATGGAATCTTCTCCTGCAGGAGTTATCTGAGGCTCCACTCTGCTGTAAATGTATCCTCTATCTAAATAAAGACCCTGCACTCTTGAAAAAACGGCAAGGTTAAAATCTTCTTCACTATATACTTCAGCTTTGTCTAATGCCAAGGCTCGATTAAGAGTTTCTTCATTAAATAAAGTCATACCCTCCCATGAAAAATTTCGATATTTATATTGAGGTCCTTCATTTACTGTTATATTTATTCCCATTTTTTCGCCATCAGAGGAATAATTAATGGAATCACTGACAATTTCAAAATCTTTATAACCCTTGTTTCTATAGTAAGTTGAAATTGATTTCATATCTTCTTTGAATTCTTTCTCGTCAAATGCGGACCTCCAGAAAAAATACCAATTTTGTTGCTTGGTTTTTTTCATTTGCCAACGTAACCAAAAATCAGAAATTGATTCATTTCCATTGAAAGTTATTTCACCAATTTTAACCTTTTTATTCTCTTGAATATTAAATACCATATCTCTAATAAATTCTTTTCCTTTTCCATCTTTCAAAGTCAATTTTTCTTCTGGTTTTTGAAGAAAAGAAGAAATTTCCAAATTTAAATATCCTTTTTCAGCATATAATTTTCGTATCTTGGATTCTACATTTTTTATAGTATTTGGTTTAATTCTTTGTCCTTTTGACAATTGTATTTCTTCTTGAAATTTTCTGTCTTTTATTTTTTTATTTCCATTATATTTAATATTTCCTAATATAAAATTTTCTACAACCTCTATGGTAATAGACAACCCATTTGAAGATTCATCATTGTAATAGATTTGAACATCTTGAAAAAGACCTAACTTCCATAATTGTTTGATTGCTCTAGGAAATTCTGCTAGTGTTACAATCTCTCCTGATTTTAAACCTGAAGTAAACAATATTGTGTTCTTAGATGTGATTTCATTGCCTACAATATTTATTTCCTTAATTTTTATTTCTTCAAATTGGGCTTCGATAGAGGAAATGAAGACGATGGATATTAATATTAGCTTTCGTATCATAGTTGATTTATTTCACCTGTTCACTGACTTTCCCAAATCTACGCTCTCTCGATTGAAATTCAACTATTGCGTCAAGTAATTGGGGTCGCCGAAATTCGGGCCAAAAAGTTTCTGTCATTACGATTTCAGTATAAGCTATTTGCCAGAGCAGAAAGTTACTTAGTCTATATTCTCCACCAGTCCTTATTAATAAATCTGGATCTGGCATATGAACTGTATAAAGAAATTCTTTAATTTTTTCCTCATTAATATCATTTATATTAATTTTATCATTTTGCACCTGAAATGCTATAGCTTTTATAGAATTAATTATCTCTCGCCTACTACCATAGTTTATTGCTAAGCAGAGATTTAATCCTTTATTGTTTTTAGTCAAGGTAATTCCATCTTTTAGACTCTTAGCTGTTTTGGCAGGTATAATATCTAAATCGCCAATAATTGTAAACCTAACATTTTCCTTATGTAGTTTTTGTATTTCAATTGTAATTGTTTGAAATAATAGTTTCATTAAAGCCCCGACTTCTGATGAAGGTCTTTTCCAATTTTCAGTTGAAAAAGTATAGAGCGTGAGATACTTAACACCAATTTCACCACAAGCTTTTGTTATTTCTCTTACAGAATTAATTCCTTCACGATGCCCCGCAATTCTGGGTAATGCTTTAGACTTAGCCCACCGGCCATTCCCATCCATAATTATTGCAATATGATTTGGAATATGACTGGTTAGGATACTATCACTAATTTGCTTGTTCATTCTATGTAATCAAAAAAAGTTGGCGAAGTTACTTCCTGCAAATTTTCATTACAACACAGATGGTAAGTTGTTTGTCATGTATTTGCAATAATAACAGACTTAAGTCTAATTATGTTCCATTTTTCACATATTAATAATTGATGAAATCTTTTTAGCAATTGCATTATAAATTTGGCAAATCTCGTTTGAATCGTCTAATGTTGTAAGTGGCCTTCCTTCATCAGTCGAGATTGTTATTTGTTCTGAAATTGGTATTTGCCCAAGTAATGGGACATCAAGTCTTCTGCTTTCTTTTTGTCCTCCGCCAGTTTTAAATAAGTCTATTTCAAGTGAAAATAAACCATCAGAACTAATATTTGTTTTTCTACCATTTATTTCTACTACCCCAGAATCCTGTGTATCAATTTTACCTTTTAATAAAAGACCAGACATATTTTCTATGACACCTAAAACTGGAGTATTGACTTTTTTAAACATATCAGCACCCTTTCTAACATCTGCAAGTGCAATGTCTTGAGGAGTGGTTACAATTATTGCTCCAGTCATTCGCAATTTTTGTGTTAATGTCAATTGTATATCCCCAGTCCCAGGAGGCAAATCCAAAACAAGTACATCTAATTCCCCCCAATCAACATCTCTAAAAAACTGTTCTGTCATTCTAGAAACTAATGGGCCTCGCCAAATGACTGGGGTTTCATTACCGCTGATAAAACCAAAACTCATTACCTTCATCCCATATTTTTCTAATGGAATTAATTTATTATCTTGCGTCATTTTTGGTTGCTCATTTAAACCTAAAATTATTGGTAAAGAAGGCCCATAAATATCAAGATCAAGTAAACCTGTTTTTTTTCCTTCCTTTGCAAAAGAGGATGCAATATGTGCTGCAACAGTAGATTTTCCTACTCCCCCTTTTCCACTTGCGATTGCAATTACATGCTTAACATTTTCTAATACAGAGACGGGATTGTTTTTTTGATTGACATCAAGGCCTTGTGGCACTTGATCTTTAAGTTTGATATTTACAGATTTAAAGTGTTTTGCAAGTTCACTTCTTACACTTTCTACCACTTGGTTTTTCTTATCAAGATTTTGTGAAGTGATATTTAATTCTAATGTAATATTTCCATCTTTAATGGAAAGCTCTTTGACCATCCCAAATGAAACAATATCTCTGTTAAATCCAGGGTATTTTATTTTTCCAAGTATTTCTAAAGTTTTTTCTTTTTCCATATTCATCCAAAATAAAAAACGGCCATCTTGCGACAACCGTTTACGTTAATTAAACAAGATAGAGAATGCTAACCAGAATAATCCCTTCCAAACCAATCATAGTTAATTTTAATGTATTTATTCCATTCATCAGGAACCTCACTCTCTTCAAAAATTGCCTCAACAGGGCACTCAGGCTCGCATGCGCCACAATCAATGCACTCTTCAGGATTTATGTATAAAGAATCATTTTCTTCTGGCACAAACCCGTCTGCCTTAGCTTCTGCACCAGCACCAGTTTTATCATGCGGCCCATGGATACAATCAACAGGGCAAACCTCCACACAAGCAGTATCACAAGTACCTACGCAAGGTTCACAAATAATATATGTCATTTTAATACTCCTTTAAGATAAAGATATAATTTATTAAACAATTAGATACTCAATTTAAAATTAAAACTTAAATGTATAAAAAGGTTTTGAAAGTAATTTTCAAAACAGAATTTAGTGATGATTGAATCAGAAAGAAGAAATATCATAACATTGTGGCTCGCTCAAGTAGTATCACAATCAGGCGATGCTATTTACCAACTTGCTCTATTATGGCTCATACTTGACATTACTGATTCAACCATAATAACAGGCATGGCTGCCATGAGCGCGTATTTTCCTGCCTTAATCTTTGGTTTAATAGCAGGTGTGTTTTCAGATAGGAAAAACAAATTACATCTTATGATTTTATCTAATGCAGCGCAAGCATTTACTGTTATTCTAATACCAATAGTTATTTATTTAAAAATTGAAAATGTTTGGCTTATATGTTTCTTAGCATTCCTGAAAAGCAGTTTTAATACATTATTCCAGCCAGCAATTCAATCATTAATCCCAAAGCTATTTTTGTCGAAAAAGCTAGTTAAAATAAATTCTATACTTATATCATCAGGTCAGATAGCATGGATGCTTGGACCTATGACAGCGGGCATATTATTATCTTATATTTCCATAAACCATCTATTTTTTGTTGATGCGCTCACATTTTTGTTCGCTATTTTATTTTTACTTTTTATAAATCAAAATAATCCGGAAAATGAAAATGAAAATGAAAATTCTAGTAATTGGTCAGAATTAAAAATTGGAATCACCTATCTTCTGAACAACAAGTCATTGTCATACATAATGATTATTACATTTATTAATAATCTATTTATTATGGGTCCAGCAGTTGTAGGGTTGCCAATCCTTGTTCGGGCAGCATTAAATGGTACAGCATCTCAATTTGCATATATTGAGGGATGTATGGCTATTGGTGCACTTTTTGGCTCCTATCTTGTTACTAAATTAAACCAAAGACTAAAAAATGGGACAATTTGGGCACTAGGATTATTTATTGATGGAATAACATTTTCTTTTCTTTTATGG
>PBFM01000022.1 GCA_002718655.1 Fidelibacterota bacterium | reverse complement strand
ATCCAACCGTTCCTAGAGATAGTGCAAGATTAAGAATAACTGTTACACCAAAACACACCGAGGATGACATCAACCATTTGCTTTACGCTCTGTCGATGGTTTGGAATACTGATAAAGTTATTATCAGATCAGAAAAGCCTGACAAAACAATCGCTGTTTAAATATCATCTAAAAATTCAATGTGTTTACGAGTAATTTTGCTTTATCCATAATTTTGTGAGTGTGTAAATAATCAAACTCTACATTTCTTCCAATAAGCTTTTGATTACTAAATGATTGAAGAAAGCTTACTAGCTCTCTAATATTTCCCTCCTCACCAACTTTAAGGATTGGATAAGCATTTTTTATATCAATCAATCTATTATCTAACACATCAGAATCTTTAAAAAACTTTTCTTTAATTAAAGTTCTTTTAACCATATCAATCACTTCATCATCGTTCAGTATACTTATGCTGTCTCCTTGGCTGTAAGGAATCTCTATTGCAAGAGATGTTTTATCTCTAGGAGCCATTAGAGGACTTCTATTTTTTGGCTCGTAAATTCTTGTAATTGCAATGTGCTCATCGGGAAAGTAGATTGACGCATTATTAGATAATTTTGGAAAATCGAGCTCCAATAGACATATTTTTAAATTCCTGAATTTTAAGTTATCTGCTCTTTCAATCAGATTTTTGTTTGGTAAAGGATCTAACATTTTTATGGTAGAGTTAATTGGAAGAGTATTTACAATATATTTGACTTCTATGGTTTTCCCATTTTCTAAGACAATTTCTTTAATTTTTTTACCATCATGAAAAATCTTTTTCACTTTTGAATTTAGGCTAATATTTTCATAATTAATTTGTTTGGCAATACTATCGAAAATGGTCCCATAGCCATATTTTGGATAATAAAATGATCCTTCAAGGTGTTTTACTTTACTATTTTTCATAATCATTTCAATCATCATTGAATAGATATTTAGATTTTTGAGCCGATTACCTGAGATTGTAGTTTGTAATTCGTTGGCTCTTGCACCCCATAATTTTTCAGTATAATTGATTAAAAAAAGGTTTGAGAGAGTAGGGCCATACTTGGCATATGCTAATTCCTCAAAATTTTTATGCCCAGCATTTATTTTAAAAATATTAAAAAGATTTTCCGCTATGATTTTAAGAATTTCAGATAATTTTAGGTTTTTCATTACGCTTGAGAAGGTTAGCGGGAAATCAATCATTCTTCCACCAAAATAAATTTTGCTAGGTGTATTTACTTTTAAAAGTTCATTCCCCATTAGCTTTTTTACTTCTTCTGTAATTGATGGAATTTTATCGTGGAACCTATGAGCACCTGTATCGAATCTGTATTCTCCCATTTTTATGGTTCGACAATTGCCTCCAACTGCAGATGAACCCTCATATATACAGATATCATATCCTTTTTTTCTTGCAAAATAGCCAACTGATAGGCCAGCAGGGCCTCCACCAAGGATATCAATTTTATGTTTATCGTTCAAAGTACTTACTCAATCTAAAGGTATGTATTTCTGGCCACATCCTATTGACGTAAGGATTATGAAAATATATTGAATCAAGGATTACTTTGTAGCTATCATTAAATAGCTCAGTGTAATCTCCTATAAGAATGGCATCATTTATGGTCTCAGGTATATTATTTTTATCTAAACTATTTACATTAATGTAGTTGGCATTTATTCCATGTGTTTCTAGATAATATTTTATAAGCGGAATACTTACTATTGTTTCCTTGGTGTCAATGTTCATTAAATCATCTTTCAATTTAGAAATTGCAGAAGGACTCTTGTGTTGAATTACTAAAACAATTGAAATGAAAATTAGAGTTATCATATACATTGATGAAAAGATATATGATACGCGTTTTTTCCAAAAAGCATCTCCCAGTCCAACCGATAGGAAGTAAAGCAAAATAATTATAAGAGGTATAACGTGTCTACTTTTATGGACCACATTTTGAAACAAAAGAATCCAGATCGAATATACCAAAAAACTATAAAATAATAATTTTGCCACATCATTGGTTTTAAAATTATTTATAAAGTTATTTCTACTTAAAAGTATTAGTAAAGAGAGCAAGATTGACAAAATAATTGTAACCCAGTGCCTCCCTATAAAATAACCACCAAATCCATCTGACCATATGGAACTAGAAAAAAATTTTAGCCTTAGGCTCCAGTTATTATTAGTAATAGAAGTACCTCCAAAATCTGTGAAATGCCCGATTGTTTGCTTTGAAGCAGCTAGTATTAAATCATCCCATCCTGTTATCCATATTAATGGCAAAAGCCATACAATTATTCCAAGTGCAAATGAATAAAACAGATATTTTCTTATATCTGATTTATATATTGCAAGAGCTAAAGGTACAATTATCATTGGTAGATATGATAAACGTGTACCTGCAAGAATACCAGTTAAAAAGGAACCAATAATTAATTTATATTTGGAATCATTATGTAAAATTAAAAAGTAAAACGCTGCAACCATAATTGCTGCTCCAAAGATATCTGGCATATATCTATTGCTCATAATCCAAAGCAAAGGATTAAAAAATATTGTTGCAGAACAGAATAGTCCCGCGGGACTGTACAATTCAAACTTTGCTAATTTGCATATGAAGTGAATAATGATAAACATTGATATACCACCCATTATGGAGAACGTAATTCCTAGGCTATTTGTAAAAAAGAAAGCTATTTTTGAAAAAAATAAAAAAATTGGATATCCAGGAAAATGTGGCTGAAGATTAATGATACTATAATCTTGAACTCCAAGCGCAAACCTCAAACTATCAATATCTTCAATGTAATATATGCTTGTGCATAATCTTGATATCAAGCAAGATATCAAAAGAAAAATTTGAGGTTGAAATTTATTTAATCTGTTCATAACCATCCAAATTAACAGATAAAAGATAAGGGGTCTTAAACCATAAGACCCCTTATATCATTATAAATCAAAAAGGTTTTAATCTACCAATTAGCCATATGTTCATCTGAAAAACCATAAGCATCCTGCAAAATACCTTTTGCGGATGTCAATAACATACCATGATATGTATAAAATGCTTGTTCTCCAGCAGATGGATACACGGGTGCAGTTCCCATAATATTTAATAGAGAGACTGCGTCATCATTGGATAAAGTTCTAGTATCAAGAACATTGTATAATAATCCATGCGCATAACCTCTCATTTCACCCCAGTGATTATTCAAATCGGAACAGAGTTCTGAATCAGGACCTGCTGTTGAATCAGCTGGATATAGAGCTGCCATATCTGCAGCAACATCGTTTATGTAATGAATCGTTACTGCGGCAACAACTTTTTCCCAGGTCGAAGTAATGATGTCTCTTTGAGCTAAAATTTCAGCAAGTGGAGCTTGGTTATGAATGAGCGTTCTGCCTTCAAGATACGCATTCATTATCGTGCCAGTGAAATCATAATCCACACTCACACCGTCAACAAGATCCCTTTTTGCTGCGGTAACAGACCAACCAGCATTATATTCTGTTTTAAAGTCAATGGAACCGTCTCCATTTGAATCATAATATGGATCTGACTTTCTATCATTATCATCAGTGTATCCAGTGTTATAATCTCTCGCAGCACCAAAATAACCGAACGATTCATCCCAATGATGTTCCATCGCTGTATATGGATCGCCATCATCAGACATTGTATTATCATCATCTGGTATCTTGGACATATATTTTGATGTTGCCTGCCAAAATGATACTGCTCCCCATAATGTTTTTTGAGCTAACTGGTCAAGCCTAAGTCCATTTGCGTTAGTAGTTACATCAGTTCCAAGATCACCAAGCTCTGTTACCCAATCGCCAAGCAAATCTCCTGCATTTTTATCCCAACCGGGAATGATTATATCAGAGACTGCTGTTAATCTATCATTTAGATGACTAGTTGAAATATCGTGATACGCAGATTGGACAGTGGTGCCTGCGGATGTAAGAATCTGTGCACTAGCATCATCATTCGCCATCATACTAAGCACTTTAGTTCCATTACCTCCTTTGAATTGACCCTTAATGTCATTAATCAAAAGATTTCTCACAACCTGGCCATTATAAGAGACACTGCTTTCCCCGGAACTAAAACGGCTCTCAAAAGTATAGGATGTTGGGGTATCAATTGTATTATCTACAACTGGGTCATCATCATTGTTATCTCCACACCCAAAAAACATGACTAACATGAATGATAGGATGTAAAGAAGTTTGTTTTTATTTATCATTTTGTTTTCTCCTTTTCATATGAAAATCTTATCAATTTCAAGATTCGATAGACTTTTTCTAAATTTCTAGTTAACGATAAATCATTTAACTAAAAAGAATATTCTAAACCTAGATTAAACTGCCTTCTAGGCCCTGGTATGATTCCTGAGCTAATATTTGCTTCTTTCTGTCCAGGATTTGAGTGTAATCTTGAACCAATATATATTTCATCCGTGATGTTTTTTCCTGACAAAAATAATTTCAATTTCTTATTCAAACTATAACTACTAGAAACATTAATAATGCCATATTCAGGTATTGGACCTGAAACTCCAATTTTATCTGTGGATTCTATGTTTTCAAAATCAGTATATGACTTACTAACATATCGAAAGTCTGCTCTTAATAAGAAACCTAAAAAAGGTTGGAATTCTATTCCAGAGGTAAGTGTATGGTTAGGGGAATATGGAAGTTCCTTACCATTAATACTGACCTCTGAACCAAAAGATCCGGATACGTTTGAAATGATTTTTCCATCTTTAACCTCAGTTGAAAGATAGGTATATGAAATATGAATATTAGGTAGTAATACAGATAATTTCGAAAATTTCATATCAAAACGAGCCTCAAGTCCTTGAGTTATAACTTTTCCAAGGTTTTTAAATGCAGTTCCCCTACCAGCTGCGACAAGATTCTCAATGTCAATATGAAATCCTGCCAATTCATAATCTAGGATATTTAGGTTGCCTCTAAGACCCAATTCTTTATTCCAGCTTCTTTCCGAATCAAGATCAAGTCCCGAATTATCTAAATTTTCTCCAAAATTTAATATTTTCAATGCACCACTCGATGGTGGAGTAAATCCTCTGTGTATACCTCCAAACAAATTTATTCCTTTCATATTATTGGAGAAGGCGATTCCAGGTAATAAAACATACAAGGTTTTATCTTGGTATTTTGCACCCTGCATTCGGTCAACTCTTTCTTGTTCAAAAACCTCGAAACGAGTTCCAAGCCTAATATTTAATGAACCAAAATCAATAGACTCACTTAAGAAACCAGATAGTGCGGTAGTTTCATAATGATGACTCGTTCCCAATATGATTAATGAATCACCTGATCCCCTAAAATAAACACCCTCTCTTGCATCGGTTGCAAAAATAGAATCAGCCGTAAAACCAGTTTTCCTATCATCAATAAACCTTTCCCAATACAATCTCCATCCAATTTCCATTTTTGATGAGCGACTAATCAATTCGTGTTTAATTTTGTAAGATTGCTCCATACCTAATACATAAAATGTTCTTAAAATCCCAAAATTATCGTTCCCATTTCCTACGCGAACTAAGTCAAATGGACTGTAGTATGGTTGCGCTTCAGGATTGTCCTCGTCTACATCGCTAGCTTTAATAAAAATATCATTTTCTCTCCACCAACGTCTGTCAAAAAAACTTGTGAATGCTGTAGTACTCTTTGTTATAGTTGAACTCAATTTTTCTGATTGTATCAAATCAAATGCTGAACGAAATACTTTAAAATTATCATCTTCCTTAGGATTAAATCTCGGCTCGTTCTCAAAGGACCACTCTGTCAATCCAGTATATGTTGCATTAGAATTTTCGTAATTGAGATTTCCCTTTAAATAAATATTTTTTTTAGGAGAGTTCAAATAATTCAACTTTAAGGTTCCGTTAAACTGCTCAAAATCATTATTTTGTCTAAAACCATCGCCTCTTTTGTAAAGCAATTGTAATTCGGGCTTTATTTTTTCATTTCCCCAGCCTCCAATTTCAGTAAATAGACTAAAATATCCATTTTCACCACCAGTCACCTTTAATGTGCCACCAAATTCATTTCTTGGTCTGCGAGTAAAATAATTTATCACACCCCCCATAGTCTGAGGTCCATATAGGATTGCACCACTTCCCTTTATAACCTCAATCTGATCTATTCTATCTGCAGGAGGGTTATAATACATGTTAGGATATACATAAAGCGCGGGTTGTATCGGAATTCCATCCTCTAAAATGAGTACTCTCGAACTCCTTCTAGGATTTAACCCACGTATCCCTATGCTAATTCTAGAGTTACCAATTCCGTCATCAGCAAAACCATTAACACCTGGAATATGTTCCAACATTTCTTGAGTTCCTATGGGATTAATTAGCTTTAATGTTTGCATACCCATTACAGTCGCAGCACCAGGAAGTTTTTGGTATGGTTCATCGGTTTCACTAATTATTTCAAGCTTTGCCATTAGAATTGGTTCAATGGATAAAACAGCATCGACCTTATAATTCTTTCCTTTCTCAATTATGACACTCTTTTTATAATCTTCATACCCAATAAAGGAAATTGTTAACGTATAATTTCCTTCAGGAACATTGCCAATGCTAAATTTTCCACTACCGTCAGTAGCAGCGCCATATTCAGCTCCACTACTATTCATGAACAATACATTTGCCCCTTTGAGTGGTACATTATTCCCATCCCTAAATACCGTACCATAAACATTTATGTCATGATCATCAGCATATATGCCAATGCAGAATAAAAATAATATAACCTTTTTTAAACTAGAGTTTTTTGAAATTTGAAAAACCATAATTAAAACAACTCTGGATTATCATCCTTCCCATCGCTTATGGAACCTTCTAAAGACAGATTTCCATAACTCCCACCATCCTCTTCCGTTTCCGTTTGAGGCGCTAATAGGGGATCATCTTCGCAATTATATATGGTAAGCATAATAAAAAGCGCTATAAAAATATCAAGAATTTTACTCTTCATTTTCTTAAGTTTGACCTCTTAATTAAAATCAAAGGGGCTTCCTAACTAACTACTTTATCTTGGGATTAGAGACCTTTGATTTCGGAACTAGTAACAAAGGATTGGGAAGCCCCCGGAGTACATATTTAATTATTTTTCATTTCTTATTGTTATTGAGACCTATTCTCATTTATAAATTTAATTACTCAAACCTTTGATCGTCAACAATAAAAGATAATTATTTGTATTGATTCGAATTTTATAATTTTCATATATTATACCGACCAGTCGGTCTAGCATATGAAAAAAGAACTACCAGACATAAGAAAAAACCAGATAATGAAGGCTGCTCAGTCTGTTGTAGCTAAAAAAGGATATGATAAAAGTCGTATGGATGACATCGTAAAATCATCAAACCTATCCAAAGGAGCAATATACTGGTATTATAAATCAAAAAAGAACATATACCTGTCCTTAGTAGATCATTGGTTTTTAGAATATAGTACTGGCGTGATGAAAAAATTGGATACAAAAAATAAAGCATCTGATAAGCTAAAGGTCCTTTTTAATTATTTCATCAATCAGTTTGAAAAAGACCCTACGACATTCAAAACAATGGTTGAATTCTGGAGAATGGCGAGCCTTGATATTGACTTCAATTCAAAACTACAGGATGTCTATTCCTGCTTTCTAGAATACATTATTGATATCATAAAACTAGGGATTAAAAATGGTGAATTTAAAAAGCTAGATCCAAGAATCACTGCACTCTCGATTTTGGTTAACATTGAAGGAATTCACTGGTTTACCCTTTTCGACAGATCAGGGGTCAAAGCCCACGAATACATTGATACAATATCAGATTTCATACTGCGCGGATTAAAAAAAAAGAGCTAACAAAATGAATATTAGAAACATCATACAATTAAAGACAGGTGGATTATGGCTTGTTAAACCAGCTGCGGAAGAAACAATTTTTTGCAGAGAATCATTTACTGAAGAGCATTCTGAAATAAAAGAATTAGCATTCAAATTTGCAGAAGATAAAATTCTTCCAAAAATAAAAGACATTGAAAAGTTAGATGAAAAATTAAGTCGATCACTGCTTAAAGAGCTTGCTCAATTAGGGCTCATAGGCATTGATAGCCCTGAAACATATGGAGGAACTGATCTTGATAAAATATCATCATGCCTTGTTACTGAGGGCATTGGCTGGGGAGGGTCTTCTTCCTTTGGGTGCACGTTTGGTGTACAAACAGGTATTGGTAGCCTTGGTATCGTGTTCTTTGGAACTAAAGAGCAAAAAGAAAGATACTTACCAAAATTAATCTCAGGTGAATGGATAGCTGCTTATGGCTTAACCGAGCCATCATCTGGATCGGACGCATTATCTGCAAAAACCACTGCAATTCTATCCGAGGATGGTTCACACTACATCCTCAATGGAGAAAAACAATTCATAAGCAATGGAGGTTGGGCAAATCTATATACAATCCTAGCCCAAGTTGATGGTAGTAAATTCTCTGGATTCTTAGTCGAACGTGGTACAGAAGGGTTTAGCATAGGGCCTGAGGAAAAGAAAATGGGGATGAAAGGCTCATCCACCACATCTTTGAAATTCACAAATGCAAAAGTTCCCGTAGAGAATTTACTTTATGAAATTGGTAAAGGTGCTACAATTGCTTTTAATGCATTAAATATTGGAAGATATAAACTTGGTGCAGCTAGCGTAGGAGGTTCTAAACAGGCCATAAAACAAGCTATTAAGTATGCATTTGAACGTAAACAGTTCGGACAATCGATTGCAAAATTTGATTCAATCATTGCAAAAATTGCAGATATGACCGTTAAAACATATGTTGCAGATACCATGTTATATCGAACGGTTGGGATGATACAAGAAGCCATTGACGACTTAGATAAAAATGACCCTAAATATTATGTCAAAATGGGACAGGCAATGGAAAGATTCGCTATTGAAGCGTCTATGGCAAAAATATATGGTAGCGAAACCTCTTCCATGGTAGTAGATAATTGTCTCCAAATTTTTGGCGGTTATGGTTTTATTGAAGAATATCCAATTGCAATGGCCTATAGAGATGATCGAATAAATCAGATTTGGGAAGGTACAAATGAAATCAATAGAGCCATCATCACAGGTTACATGATGAAAAAAGTACTTATGGAAGAAATATCATTAAGGGATCTTTTAAAGGACATGAACAAATTAATTTCAAAAAAGATAGACGATTATGGTGATCTCACATTGGAAAAACATGCAATTGATGCTGCTAAAATGCTCAGTGTTTTAATATTCCAGGAAGCACTTTGTGAGTTTGGTCAAGATTTAAAACATGAGCAACAACTAAGTGAAGCTCTTGCAGATATGTTTATGTATCTTTTTACATCAGAATCTGTCATTTGTAGGGTACAACAGAAAAAAATTCAAGATAAATCAGAACAAATTACGAACAGCATTGTGAAAATAAACGTGATGGAATCTATGTTAGAAATTTCAAGATTAAGTCGCAATTGCATAAATCGTATTTTTACTGAATCAACACCCACGGAGATCTCAAACCATTTCCAAAAACTAAATGAAATAATTCAACTTGATACGGATGTCATGTCATTAAAGAGAAATCTAGCTGAATATGTTTATGATAAAAAATGTTACCCATTTTGAGATGAAAACAAAAAAGGAATCTTAATAACTAATTTTAGGAGAATATAATGATAGAGTCAGTTATCATTGATGCAATACGATCACCAATAGGGATAAAAAACGGCAGTCTAGTTGGAATTCGACCAGACGACCTTACTTCTCAAGTAATTAAAGGGTTGATAAAAAGAAATTCTATATTACCTGAGCAAGTTAATGACCTAGTACTGGGGTGTGCATTTCCTGAAGGTCCTCAAGGTATGCTTTTGGCAAGAGGAGCGGCAGTTTTAGCTGGATTACCAATGACAACTAGCGGAGCTGTAACAAATCGATTTTGCGGCTCATCAATGGATGCTTTGCACCAAATTAGTTTAAAAGTTGAATCTGGAGACATAGATGTAGGAATTGCAGCAGGAGTTGAGGATATGTTCTCCGTTCCGATGGGAGGATTCAATCCTGACTTCCATCCGTTGCTCGCGGAGCAAGAGTATTATATTGGCATGGGTGAGACTGCAGAAATTTTGGCTTCAGAGGGGGAAATTAGCAGAGAAGAACAAGAAAATTTCGCTATCAAATCCCATGAAAAGGCACTAGACGCATGGAATAATAATAAATTTTGCAATGAAGTTATTCCGATAGACATGTATGGGGAAAGTTTGATAGAAAAAGATGAGGGCCCAAGAAAACCAAATATTGATAAGATTAAAAGCTTAGACCCGGCATTTGTAGAAAATGGAACAATTACAGCCGCAACATCAAGCCCAATATCTATTGGCGCATCTGCAGTTTTATTGACAAGTAGGGAATATGCCGAAAAGAATTCATTGCCTATAAGGGCATCAATAGTTTCTAGAGCCACTGTCGGGGTAGATTGGAAAAAAATGGGTATGGGTCCACTTCCTGCCACAAAAAAAGCTTTAAAACAAGCAAACTTATCCCTAAACCAGATTGATGTAATTGAATTGAATGAAGCATTTGCTGCTCAAGCCTTGTACGTAATTAAAAATGGTGAATGGGATGAAAGTAAAGTTAACCTTAATGGTGGCTCAATAGCTCTAGGTCATCCTCTTGGATGTTCAGGATCAAGAATCATTACAACATTGATAAATGTCATGGAACAGCAAGATTCTAAAACTGGCCTAGCAACAATGTGCATAGGTACCGGACAAGGAATCGCAACCATCTTAAGAAGGAATTAAATCATGTCAAATAATTTTAAGAAAGTAGCTGTTTTAGGCGCAGGAGTAATGGGCGCACAAATTTCAGGTCACCTAGCAAATGCAGGTATACCTTCATTTTTATTTGACATCAATAAAGAGCTATCTGAAAATGGAAAGAAAACACTTACGACATTAAAACCAGCACCACTTTATCAAAAAAAGAATGTTGAACTTGTAAGTCCATGCAATTATGATGACGATCTAGAAAAGATCAAGGAAGTCGACTTGATCATAGAAGCTGTTGCAGAACGTTTAGACATAAAAGAAAAGGTCTATAAAAAAGTCATTCCTTTTTTAAAAAATTCTGCGATATTAACATCAAACACTTCAGGAATTCCTCTTTCAGACCTATGTAGATCACTACCTGAAAATCTAAGAAAGCGATTCATGATTACACATTTTTTTAATCCCCCAAGATATATGCAATTACTAGAACTAGTCAGAGGAGACAATACCTCCAATGAAGTTTATGAGATGATTGCTGAATTTGGTGAAACCGTTTTAGGGAAAGGAATCGTACATGCAAAAGATACTCCCAATTTCATTGGTAATCGGATTGGCATATTTGGGATGATGACCGCGATTAATCTTGCGGAAAGCCACCGCCTAACTATTGAGGAGGTGGACAAATTAACTGGTACCATATCCGGTAGACCAAAAAGTGCTACATTCAGAACAGCGGATGTTGTTGGTCTTGACACTTTGAAAAGTGTATCTCTTACCACATATGAAAAAGCAACTGAAGATGAAGAACGTGAAATATTTAAGATTCCTAAGATATTAGAAAATCTAATCGCTTCTCACCGACTTGGTCAAAAATCAGGTGCAGGATTTTATATAAAGAATGAAGACCGTTCAATACATTCAGCGGATCTAGAAACTGGTGAATATTCTCCATTAACATCAGTCAGATTTGACTGCTTCCGTAACGCTAAGGATAGGCAAAGGCTAGAAAAAAAAATCGCTGCTCTGTGTTATGGTGATGATCGAGGTAGCAAATTCTTTTGGGAACTAATATCAAGGACACTTATATACAGTGCCAATCGCATTCCAGAGATCTCTGATGATATTATTAATATTGATAATGCATTAAAATGGGGTTTCGCATGGGAAGCCGGTCCTTTTGAAACTTGGGATGCAATTGGCGTTCAAAGATCAACCACACGAATGCTACAAGAAGGAAAAAAAGTTCCAAAATGGATAACCCAAATGCTGGAATCTGGAAGAAAGTCTTTTTATTCGACCAAAAATGGAATAAAGACATACTGGTGCCCAAATAAAAATAAAGCAGTGAGAATGTTAGAAAATCCAAGAGTTTTTAATCTCGCACTTCACAAATCTGCAAATCATACATTAAAAAGAGATTTAAGCGCAAGTGTTATAGATATTGGAGACAATGTAATCAACGTAGAATTTCATTCCATTCTTCAGCCAAGACTTAACCCAATTGATAGTTCGTACATTGAAATGATAAACTATGCCCTTGATTTAATTGATCAGGGTAAATATAAAGGAATGGTATTAGGAAATCAGGGTGCGAATTTTTCTGCTGGGGCCAATCTTAACCTTTTGCTGGAACTGAGCATTAATGGTCACTGGGAAGCATTAGATTTTGCTGTAAAAACCATGCAAGATCTTACTCAAAGGATGAGGTTCTCAAAAGGACCTATTGTTGCTACACCCTTCCAGCTAACACTTGGTGGCGGCACTGAGATAGTACAACCAGCAGCACATAGAGTAGCTGCAGCAGAGACATATATGGGTTTAGTCGAAGTTGGAGTCGGGTTGATTCCTGGGGGAGGTGGTAATTTGAGAATGATCCTAAATGCAATGGATGGAGACAAAGGTCGAATGGGTGCATTTCAAAAAATTCAGAAAGCTTTTGAAACAATAGGATTTGCAAAAGTAGCAACCAGCGCTGATCAAGCTAAAAATCTAGGTCTATTAAAAAAAGATGACACCATAGTACTTAATCGCGATCATTTAATTCAAACTGCTAAAAACAAGGTTATTGAATTGGCAGATAGATATATCCCTCCTGTTTATGATGATGCAATCAAACTTCCTGGTGCGGGTGGCCGAACTGCAATGGCAATGGCACTAAAAGGGTTTAAGATTCAAGGCAAAATCTCTGAACATGATGTAAAGATTGGGGAAAAACTTGCTTATGTATTAACTGGTGGAGATAAAGCAGGTCTTACAAAAAAGGTAAATGAGCAATATATATTGGATATTGAAAGAGAGGCATTCATATCACTCTCTGGAGAAAAACTTACTCAAGATCGAATTAATCATATGTTAAAAAAAGGGAAGCCGCTAAGAAATTAATTATTCCCAATTAATGGTTCGGTATGCGCTTTAAGTTTCTCTCATGAAACAAGTTCTTATCCAATCCAGAATTAATCTCAATATCAGAAAATACAACCTTGGTCCCATGCTTGTTAATTAAATTTTTTATGTTGACCTGATTAAGGATATTAAAAGTACCTATCCTATGATAAAAAAATTCTTTTTGCTTCGCAAGCTCACCCTTCTTGTTGAAAGAATGCTCTTTTAAGATTATGAAATCAGATTTACTTATCCATGAAAAATGTTTTTCATAATTAGATCGAGTTTCTTTTTTGGGGAAGATTTCTAATACATAACAATCAATATTTTTCCATTCCTCATCATCTAAACGTCTGTATTGGTAGTCACTTAGCTCCCTATTTGAAAGGTCCTCAAAGCTAAGATCGGAACCCATGAATGCATCACCTTTCCTTTTTGCTGAGATACGTCTTGTTCTTTTGAAAGCTGGTAACCACATCCTCATGTCATCATTCAAACCATCTCGCTCAATTTTTAAAAAAGATACACCGCGATCATCTTTTGGCTCTAAAAACCATATGATTTGTTTTTTATTATTATCCATCGATTTTGATTGCATTATGCTTTCTCTGGTTTTTCCTTTTGAATTCGTCAGAGTCATCTTTATCTTATTTATCATATCACTAGGAGCAGGACGATTGAAAACCATCTCTGCTATTTCGTAACCAGATTGTCCAAACAATACTGATGTTAATAATATAATTTTAATAATATACTTCAAGGTCGCTACTCTTGCGCTGGTAAATGTTTTCTAAATAATTCTAATGAAGAAGATAAAAGTATTAATGTACCTAATGAAGTTGACAACATTGCAAATATCATTAGACCTCCTATATACTGAACAGGTATGAATGCAGAAAATACGAGAGCACCAAAGCCCATATTTGAACTTGCGTCTAATATGATTGGATAACCAACATCTTTAATGACCTCAGAGCTTAAGTGATTGTTTTTTGTTATGTTAGAACATCGTTGAAATTGAGAAATGTAATGAATTGCAAAATCAACACCCACACCAATTATAATAGATGATAAAATTGCTGTGACGTGATTAAGTGTTATGTTGAAATGTCCCATTAGACCAAAATTCAAAATAATAGCAAATAATAAGGGAACAATGGAAAAAACTCCCCAAATAAATCTCTTGAAAAATAATGCTGTAATTAATCCTATGATAATTACAGATATGAAAATACTAAAAAGTGATGACTTTAGTAATAGTTCAACCATATCCCTTATGACTACTATCATACCGGTAACACTCAGTTTGTCTGCTGAATTTTTAAAATTAAAATCAATGTACTTGTTAACAGCTTCAACAAATAAATATACTTCTTCCGTACTCATCAATGAACTTATGGATGTTATCAGACCCGTATTGAAATCGTAATCTATCATACTTGAAAGATCTTCAGGATTACCAGACATGGAATACATGGTAAATAAATTATTTATCTTCTCTCTTTCATTAGGTATTATTTTATATTTTGAACTATTGTCCATTACCGTCTTATGCATTTGTTTTATTACATTGATAATTGAATAACTTACGTTTACTTTTTTATTTTCATTCAAGTATGTCTGCAAAGAATCAATTTTTTTTAAAAGAATTGGGTCTTTTAAATCGCCCATGACCCTGAGTCTTAGATCCATTGTTCCACTCATCTGCTCGTCCATGAAATCCATACTATCTCTAATCTCTGTACCCCGCTTAAAAAAACTTGCGACATTGACATCTACATTTACATTTAAAATTCCCGACACCCCAAGAGATAACAAAAATATGCCTGAAATAAAGATATGTCTAGGATAGTTAGTTACTAGTTTGCTCATATGTTTCAGTATTTTTTCAAAAGGCCCCTCCATATTTATTGACTTATCATTTATATCCCAATGAACGATGCTAATTAGAGAAGGTAGCATCAATGAACTGAAAAACCAGGCACATCCTATGCCAAAGGACATACATAAACCATAACCCACCAAAGGTTCAAGGGGAGATGAGAGTAAAGTAAGGAAAGCTGCTATCGTTGTTATGCTTGTTAAAAAAATTGGTAATAATAATACATCCATACTTGATCGTATCGAATCCTTTACATTTTGTATTTTTCTCATTTCACGAATGAATTTTGAAATAACATGAACTCCGTCAGAGTTTGCGATCGTTAATAAAATAATTGGCATTGAAGTGTTTAACAGTGCAAATAGAAAACAATCAAATCCAGTTAAATAGTAGGCCCAACCCATAAATCCCATCATCGAGATAAGTGAAAATGCTATAACCAATAATATCATTGAAACTGCTTTTAAATTCCTAAGATTTATGAACAATATTCCAACCATAATTACTAGTCCTATCATAATTAAGAATTTTACATCGTACCGAATTAATTTTGGTATTGACCCTGTAACAAATGCAGTACCACCATAGTGCACATCATAATCATTTAAAATAGGTCTTGTCAAATCGACAATAACATTTCTAAAAACATCTAGGCTAACGTTTTTTCGAGGTTGGATAACGGTTACAAGATAATCTTCTTTCTTACTTATCAATTGTTTTTTTAAATCAATATTTTCATCCAAATATGATTTCATGTTAATTATGTCGTGGTCTTCAAGTATTCTATGAGGCTGTAAATCACTTATCTCCAAAAATCCATCTACCTGATCAATACGCGTAGCAGTACTTATGTTTGTAATATTATGAACGACACCTGATGTTTTTAATGTATCTGTCAATATTGAAAGATCATGGAGGTTTTTCGTATTGAATGATGATTCTCCTGCATTACCAAAAGCAATGAAGATTACCTCAGTACTGCCAAATTCATTTTGTACTGCCTCCCAGGTTTTTTTTGAATCCATTTCACTTGGTAGCATTTTAGTCATATCATCTTCAACGATTAAAAACTGAATCCCAAACCCCATTAAAATCGTAAAAACAATTGAAATCGTGATTATTTTCTTTGGATGATTAATGGATTGATTAATTAACCATTTGGTCATTTTACTATCATTAGGAGAAGAACTCATATATTTATGCTGTATTAAACAATCAATTTTTTCAAAAGCAGGTGTTGCTCAATTAAATATTTTAATTGCCGTAATATTAGGTGTTTTAAAACCACTAGATTAAATAAGATAATCTTCAAAAATCTAATATGGATTGAAGTATAAGAATAACGTCTGATAGGTCAACCTCTCCATCTGAATTATAATCAGCTGGCGGAGTAGGCTGGTAACCTTCACCTGACACCATGTCTGATACTAGCAGCATATCCATTAAATCTATCAATTCGTCAAAATTAACATCCCCAGTGATATATTCAGGAAAACTGCTATTTAAATAATCTATTTCATATTTTTGAGCTCTTGCTATGAATGATTGTGAATTGCCAAACTGATGAGTCCAAACGACTTGATGGTCATATGTTACCTCAAACATGGTTGCATCATCACAATCAGTGATCAAAGTATTACCATTTGGCAAGCGAAATGCACCACCTTGCATCTGTGTATGAAAATTACCAGTATGCAACCATACAGGCTGATTTGGACCATATGGTTCATCAAAGTTTATTATGTATGTTCCATTTTCTCCAATCGGAGTCTCAATCTCATAGACTGCTGAATAATCAGTATAATTGTTATTAAAAATAATAAGATTACCCTCGCCAGGATAACCATTGGGAATCCAATTGACTCCATGCTGAGAGTCTAATACTTGGTTTGAACTATTTCCACGACCATATGCCTGTGGATTCCCCCACCGATACAGATAATCACCTCCCATACCGGAATTTCCACCAGTATGGCCAGATGCTTCCTCAGAGGAGGTACTGTGATCAATTATATAGATCTCGTTATGATGTCTTGAAGATAGAGCAATTTGTTCTAAATCTGCATTGTATGCTATTGCATTAAAATGTTTCCAATCACCATTAGCCCCTCCTGGCCCACCATTACTCCCTGCTGAACCATAATTAATGTCTTGTCGCTCAGGATAATCGCTTATCACTCCATAATCTGGTAGATCTGGATCGACATCTTGTATGAGGTGATCCCATATGTGCCACTCCCAGACTATGTTTGCATCATCAAGTCCAACTGGCTGCAGCTCTAATACTGCTTCAGCCCACATTTGATTTAATGAATTATCTATTGTTTGTCTTCCAGCAGCATAGGCCTCATTTGCAGTTTTTCTTTCCCATACGATTACAAGAACATTACCGTTTTCTAATGGTTCAATATCATGATGGTGCTGATAGGTTTCATTTGCAATCTCATACTGCCATAATAATTCACCACCCCATGAATATTTAGCTATGCCTCCACCAGTACCACCAGCGTTCATTGATGGGTTTGGCACTCTATATGGATAGAACAATGTACTATCAGGCATAAGATAAGGCATACTAGCGGCACCTCTTGGATGGGTCCAAGTATTGATCTCATTCATTTCGTTATCCACAAGATATGTATAAAATGTTCCTCCACCACCTCCACCTTGAGTTGGAGAAAATAATGTCATACCCTCAAAGGCTTGTCCAGTTACAAGTTTGATGAGAATTGTATAAGTTAAAAGTATCTTTTTCATATTAATTGTAGTTTTCAATAAGTCTATTTTAACGATTTAGCACAATAAGTAGTTCATGGTTAAATCAATAAACATATTTCGAATATGTTATCCAAACTTTTAAAACGTATGAAAATATTATAATGATCTTAATTAGAATATTAAAATTATATTTGATTTTAGGAAGAACATTCAAATCCTGGATTTCTCCATTCTTATCCGGTTTCCTATTATTATTTCTTCGCCTTTTTGTGGGTATTGGAAGATTGTTGGATAACCTTTTATTTTGGGGAATCAAGAAACAATTGCAGTCGCCCATAGTTATCATAGGAAATCCTAGGTCAGGAACAACTTTCTTACACCGCTTTTTGATTGGGCAAAAAATTGGTACAGGTTCGCAACTATGGCAAATGCTTTACCCATCAGTTATTGTACAGAAGTTTATTAAACCATTCCTTCCATTAATGGAAAGATTTAGTCCAGCAAAACATCACTCTACTGAAGCTCACCAAACAAGCTTACAATCTTTTGAGACAGACGATGTTTCACTTCTTTTTAGATATTTGGATGGATTTTTTTTCTATGGATTTTTTTTAACATTTGATGATAATGACCTTTTCCACTGGGTCGACCCTGAAATAAGAGATACATCTAAAAGGGATTTTGAATGGTTTGATTCTATGTGGAGAAGAAATATTTATGTTAACAAAAGTAATCGTTACATAGGAAAATTATTTAGTTTGAGCAGTAACCTTCCAGAATTTCAAGCAAAGTATTCCAATGCAAAGATACTATACCTTGTGAGAGACCCTCTTAGTGTCATACCCTCTGGGCTTAGCCTTGTTACAGGTGTACTTGATAAAAGGTTTAATTTTTGGTCTCTAGACAAGAATATAAGAGACAGAACCATTAAAAGACTTTATAATGCTTTTGTTGAATTATTAAACCGATTTCACGCAGATTGGATAAACGATAAAATAAATAAAGATAATGTCATGATTATACGGTTTGATTTTATGATGAGTGATTTTGAGATGCTTATGTACCAAATATTGGAATTTATTGATGTTAAAAAAACAGATAAACTCATGGATGCAATAAAAATTACTTCTGAAAAGCAAAGACAGTACAAAAGTAAACATACTTATAATCTTGAAGTATTTGGACTTACAGAAAATAAGATTCGGAAAGATTGTAAAAATATTTATGAAACATTTTTATCCTGACCAATGAAAAAATTTTTAATTTATGGAATTAGTTGCTGTTTCTTACTTGGAATTGAATTAGATGAGTTCTCAAAATTAAGAGATTGGGTCAATTTGCAAGAGAAACCTGTCAAGATTGATTGGTTACAAAATGGAGATTACCCATACAGTAGAGCACAAAAGATTTTTAATTTTGATATTTTAAAAATTTCACATATGATTCAAGATTTGGATTTATATCCAAATATTTTCAAAAGAGTAATGGAAATAGATAGATTAGAAAAGGATGTTGTAAAAATTATGCTTAAAATGCCATTCCCATTTGCACGAAGAGACTATATTGTTAAATACAAAATAAAGAAAACTTTAAATCAATGGATATTCAGTTTTAAAGCAATTGAGCATCCAAATGGGTTAGTCGAACCGGGAATAGTAAGACTAAATAATGCAAGTGGTATTTGGGTTTTGAAAAAATTATCAGAAAATAAAACACATGTGACATATAGCTGGAACGGAGAGTTGTTGGGTAATTTCCCAGATTTCGGTTTAAAGAAAGCTTGGATAACACAAGGAACAGAGGTACTCAATTGGTTGGGTGAAGCGCTTTCCAATAAGAATTGATGATGAGAAAATTAATACAAATAGTTTTTATTTCATTTTCATATTGTGAATTAGTATCGCCAACCGATGGTTCTAATTTAAATCAAATTCATATTTTATTTGAATGGGACCAGGTGCCAGAAGCCATTGAATATGATATCCAAATTTCTCAGGATACAGAGTTTGCAACGATAGAAGATGAAATAAGAACAAGTAGTTTAATTCATATTGAAAAACAAGTCATTGATTGGAACAAAACTTATTTTTGGAGAGTCAGACCTGTTTTTGATGCAGGACCAGGCAATTGGACAAATTCATTTACCTTCAACACAGGGCAAAAACTATCTGAATCAACTACAAACGATTTTGAAGAATGTTGCTATGAAGATGGCGTAACAATATTTGGAGCTTTTTTTAATTATTTTTCTGCTGTTATTGATAGGAGCGGACAAGAAATTTGGAATTCTGGGAATGATAATTTTGTATATTATAGTCTAAGCGACCAAGGTAATATGCTTGGATGCCAATTAATTACTGGAACTCAAAATAACTTACCTGGATCTGAAAGAACTTTTAATGGTGATATTATTTGGGAGGAACCTAATAACGAATTTCTTCACCACGATCTCATATTACTTCCTAATGGAAACTATCTTGGAATTATTGAGACTAGTTCATACGGGCCGATTCCAGTTGGAGATTGGACTACATCTTTCCAATCATTAGGATTCCAGGCAGATGGTGTGACTGTTGAATTTCCTTGGATTGGGGATAAATTGGTTGAATGGGACAGAGACTCAAAGGAGGTCGTCTGGTCCTGGAATGTTTTTGATCATTTTGAAATGTCAGATTATGATGAATTAGGAGGAACATGGACTGAGGCTTTTCAAAATCTTCATTATGATTGGACACATGTAAATGCTGTCATTTTTGATGAAGAAGAAAGCTCTCTATACATATCAGTAAGACATTTATCTAGAATTACAAAAATTTCTTATCCATCTGGAGATATAATATGGAATATGGGTCACTCAATGCCTTCAGGAGATGCAAACATAGGTAATGATATTGGCTTTAGTTTTCAACACAGTATTCAAAAATTAGAAAATGGTAATTTAGTGACCTTTGATAATGGTAATCTATCTCAAGAATTTAGAGGAACTACAGATCCCATTTCTCGGGCTCTAGAAATAAATATTAATGAAGATGGAGCATCAGTTATTTGGTCATATGACCTCCCATCAGATCTATTTGGTTTCGCTTCTGGAAACACTCATAAACTTAAGAATGGTAATTATCTTTTAACAACTGTTGGTGGCGGTGGACGTTCGATTGAGATTAACAATGAAGGCGACATAGTATGGGAAGGACTTTATAATTTAAGTTTACCTGATGGAGCTGTGTATAGAGCACATCGTATTCCAGGTCTTTTCCCTATTGAATTCACAGTTTTAGTAAATGATTTAATGGAGCATGATGGAATTGAGGGAGTATACCTCCCTGAAGGAAATTCCAGCATAGCATATGAAATAAAAAATGAAGGAGATCATCCTATTTTACTTATTTGTCAAATTAGTGATGAGCAAGGATGGTTTGAAGCACAGAATATTGAAATTAGCATTGGAGTTGATGAATCTCAATCCATATCATTTATAGGAGAAATTGGTAATATTATTGGCGGAAACCCAATTCAACTAATGGTAACACCAATCGATAACCCAATTAAAGAAAAAATAATAATGGTTAATGCATATACTGCCCCCCTATCAGGGCTTAATCAATTTTATCCATCAGATTTTCAATTTAAAGCACCCTACCCAAATCCATTCAATCCTCTAACATCAATAGATTTTATTATTACTGAAAAACAAAATGTTAATCTAAGTGTATTTGATTTAAATGGAAGAAAATTAGAAACAATAATAAATTCAATTTTCCCAGCCGGAAATCATTCAATTGATTGGAATGCCAAAAATACTGCTGCTGGAGTCTACTTTTTAAAAATGAACATTAATGGCATATCAAAGACAGAAAAAGTACTTTTACTAAAATAGAGATGAAAAGAATATTTTCAATTATAATGTTTATTATTACAGAGTTTTGCATTGCACAATGTGATAGTTCTTTTACTTACCAAGGTACATTGCCCAACAATGTTACAATTCTGATTGGAGACTCATGCTTATACGATGGAGATCTTGAGGTTTTGGATAGTATAATTATAAAAAATAATTTGAACTATGACTCCCCTTTAGCAATAGGTACACAGACATGGTTTAATGGTAGATTGCGTTTTTTAGTTGCTGGAAATTATGGAAATAATTCAGGTGTCAATGATACGATATACGCACTTCCCGAAAACTTTGGAGCGTTATCAGAACTTAGGTCACTCTACCTTGAATGGAATAGAATTTCCGTACTGCCTCCATCATTTAGTGACTTGAGTAATTTATTATCCCTCTATATCAACAATAATATCCTTGAAAATCTAATGGATGACATTGGTAATCTTACCAACCTATATTTTTTAGATCTTGGCTACAATGCAATTAGTGAGTTGCCAGAATCTATTTGTGAACTAGAAAATTTATCCTACTTTTGGCTGTTTAATAATCAACTTGATAGTCTCCCCGAATGTTTTTGTGATATGAATCTTGATTGGAATAGTAATGATGTAGGAGGATTCCCTTTTTTTGCAATTGGTGCAAATAACTTATGTGAAGACATTGATTCCTGCATAGTAGAAAGCAATAATTTCGAGTTAAGTCTTGACCAGTTCTATTATTCATTCCCTGTATATTCCCCACAAAATTGTGATAGCATTTTAACAGTAATGGACGAGAAAATATCCCCAAATGAATTCACCATTTCTAGACCATATCCAAATCCATTTAATCCAAAGGTTACATTAGACCTGGATGTTCCATTCGATAAAAAGTTTAATATTAACGTATATGATGCTAGTGGAAAAGAAATTGATCAATTAGCAGAAAATAAAATATATGCAGCAGGAAAGCATATAATTAATTGGAGAGGAAATAAACATCCTTCTGGAATGTATTTCATAAAATTTAATGATGGATACAAAATGAAAATTATTAAAACAATTCTTGTTAAATAAGCCATAAGATGACTAACAGGAAAAGTCTCACTATAATTTCATTTATTTTAATTACTACTCTAAATGTAAACATCACAAAAGGTAATACATCCAGCTTGGCAGTTTCTGGATATGTGGATTATTCTTACATTTCTAGATTATCAGATGGATCTCTCATCAGACTACCATACAGAATCAGTTCAATAAATTTTGAAAATAGGATGAAAAATATCTCATTGAATGGTAATCTATCCATAGAATATCACATAAAAGATGATACATATTTTTTAGGCTCAAGTAATCCTCAAGACTTCATTCTTGACTTGAGAGAATTATATTTGACATATAGTGGCAATAAATATGATTTCCGTATTGGAAAACAGATTCATTCTTGGGGCAATGTTGATGAAAACAGTCCTACAGATAACGCTAGTGGTCTTGATTACTATTATTTATTTTTTGGTGGCATTGATAGAAAAATGGCATCCTTATCAATTGCCCTTGATTATTACATTGGAGATTTAAAAATAAATTCCGTTTTTTCTCCAATTCATTCAACAAATCGAATTCCATTAGGGAATGATGATTTTCCAGTAGAATTACCTGTATATCCAGACCCATCAGAAATACTACCAATATCTGGTAAACCTTTTGAAGGAGGAATAAGAGGAATATATTCTGCTGGCTTTGGAAACATATCAGCCTCATATTTCACAGGATACGATAGAACATTCAACCTAACAGGTGTAAATGTTTATGGCAGAGGAAGTGATCTTAGTAACCCCTTTGTTGACATCGTTTATGGTTACAGAAAAACAAATGTTCTAGGAATGGGAATTGTATTATTAAACAACTGGGTGACAATAAGATCTGATGTTGGACTCTTTTTGACTAAAGACAAAAACAAAAACATAGCTAGGCAAAGCTCAAGATCAACACTTTACTCTTTTTATTTAACTGATTCCTTGCATTTATCTTACCCACTTATCGAGAAATCACAATATGTGCAGGCAACCTTCCAAATCGAAACTGAATTACCTTTTGGATTAAATATTATCGCACAATATTTCGTTCACGATAGATTAGATTATTCTTCTGACAGTCTACCAATTGATCAAGAGATTAGCATCCCAAACCTTGAGGTTGATCCTGAAAATTTGAACCCTGCTAATTTTTTCACACCTGGAATGGGAGTTCCAATTGCAATTCTTACCGATAAAGCTATTTTCCTTAAACTAAATAAAAATATCTTAGATAATCAATTAGAATTAGGATTAACATCGATGTTAGACATATCAAACTCATCAAATTCTCATTTAGCAAATGGATCATTAACAGAACTGAAGGCAATATTTTCCTTTAATCAAAATACAAATATAGCATTAGCCTTAACAAAAATAATTGGTAACGAACATCATCCTGACAGAAATGATTATCCCTTTAATAAAATGGAAGATTTTTCTCATTTTAGATTTGAGTTAAAATATTTCTTTTAAGTATATTTATAGATTTGAAAGTAAAAATTAATGGTACAGGGATTTACTTACCCCCTAGAATAGAAAAAGCTAAGGATATTGCAAAGCTCATAAACAAGTCTACTAGTTGGGTTGAAAATAAGTCAGGGGTTTATGAACGAAGAATATCTGATATAGATGTTGATGAAATGGGGGCTATCGCTGGTCTAGAAGCTTTATCTGGGGGAGCAGCCCCAGATCTTATAATAAATGCGTCTGGTGTACCTAAACAAACCATTCCAGATACTGCAACTTTTTTCCAAAAACAAATGGGATTTGAAGGCATCCCATCTTTTAGTATCCATTGTACTTGTCTATCATTTGTAGTTGCGTTACATACTGCGAGTAGTTTGATAATCTCAGGGGCTTATGAACGAATATTAATTATTTCTTCCGATAAAGGAAGTAAAGGAAGAAATTTTAGAGAACCAGAGAGTGCATCGCTTCTTGGTGATGGAGCAGCTGCAATCTTATTAGAAAAATCATCAAAAAATGAACCTAGTGAATTGCTTCACCATACTATGAGAACTTGGCCTAGTGGAGCAAATCTTACAGAAGTTCGTGGTGGTGGAACCTATAAACATCCTCATGATCCAGATACTAAATTTGAAGACAACCTCTTTTCAATGGATGGGCCTGCAATATATAAAATCGCCTTAAAGCAAGTAAATCGTATTTTACAAAACACTTTGAAGAATACGGGCCTTAGTAGAGAATCCATAGACTGGGTGGTACCTCATCAAGCATCAGGGAAAGCAGTTCAAGCTTATTCAACAATGGGGAAGTTTAAAAAGAACCAGGTTTTAGAGAGTGTATCAAAATTTGGTAACTGTGTAGCTGCATCCATACCAATGACATTTGTCCTAGCTGTTAAGTATGAAAAAATAAAACGAGGTGATATTATTTTATTCATAGGAACTGGAGCAGGTTTATCTGCAGGTTGTACTTTAATTCGATATTAAAGTATCTCTATTCAATATTTTACCAAGAATGATTTTGAAAATATCTCCTCATTTAAACCGATATCAGGCCTGTATGATGTTATATGCATGATGGTCTTATTCCCTTCAGATGTCTCCATTTGCAATTTACCAGGTGTGTAAAAACCATTCCTTTCAATAAAATCACTTAATTGCAATGTCTTATGTTTTTTTGATTCATTCAAATAGAACTCAATTTTGACAATTGCCCAATTATTTGTATTTATCCATAATTTTCTTGAAAAATAAGTACTTTCATTTTTTGGCCAAGCCATAATTATTTTACATAATTGGCCATCAATAAATTCAGTACCTAGACTAATCAGACTATCAAGGCCAGGTTCCCTACTTTCTAAATCTTCATATATGAAATCAGTATTTAAAAAAGATTTAGATCTTTCCTTAGCTTTTACTTTTTTTACAGATTTTAATTTTGGTAGAAAAAACCATTGCTCCGTTTTTCCATTATTATTAACCCAGCTTAACAAACTAGTACCCTTAACAACATCTGGTTTCGTAAATCTAGCCATTGACTTCAATCTGTATTTTCCTTTTTCATAATTTTTTTCATACCTTATAAACTCACGAATCTTTTTTTTAATTTTTTTTCCTTTTTTACGAAAAACTTCAAGTCTTATCTCCATAATCGAACTTTGAGGCTTTTTAATTGAGAAAACCCTTTCCATAATTTCGTAGGCACTAATATCTTGGGACAAAGCATCTGAAACAAATAAAGTGAAGAGTAATAATGAACTAATTGTTTTCATCGTCTTCATTTTGAATAATGAATAAAAGGGAGAACGGAGTGAGTAATATGCAGAGTAATGAACTGGTAATAAAATCCTGCTTGAATTTCAATTCTACATATCCTGCTACTTGAAAACATATGAATACATAAATGATTAAAACCAAATCCAGATATCTATTTACAATAAATTCTATCAAATCCTTTATTGTTTTTCCTTCTAAATTAAGAATGTTATCGGAAGCAGAAAAAATAAAAAACAACAATCCAAATGAAAGCATCATAACCATACTACTAAGTATTTTATCTTTTTGTTCAATATTCATTTGTACAAAAATTTTGGTTTTGTGAGACTTGTCAAAGCTGGTAAGATTGCTAAAGATCCAAACAAGCAAAATGATATTGAGCCCATTATTAGAATTCCGAAAATACGTACAGGGACAAAAACTGAAAACATTAGTGCAGAAAATCCTAAAACAACAGAAAGTCCATTAAAGAGTATCCCCTTACCTGATATTCTGAAGGTTTTTGTAATAGCTTCTTCAATAGAACTACCCGATTTAATATGATCACGAAGATGCCATAAAAAGTGAACAGTATAATCGATACCAACACCAACTAAAATACATGTCAATAAAGAGGTGTTTATATTTAATGTTATATTCATATAACCCATCAACCCAAACATCATAATCACTGAAACAGCCATTGGCATGGTAGCAAATAATCCACCATTGAATGATCTAAAAACGAATGCCATTAAAATAAAAATAATGAAAACAGAAACCATTAAGCTATTAAACTGGCCCCTAATCACCATATGATTGACTACACCCATCAATGTAGCTCCACCAGTTAACTCCATTGGCGACTCATCATAAAAATTGGCTTTTATAAATTGTTCAGTATCTTCAACTATCTCAGAAATTGCAAAGGTTTTTGCCTCTCCTAGTCTTAATAAAATCTGTGTATATGCAGGATCTTCTATATCATCAAGTATCACATCAAATTCATCCTCTTCTGAAGCTATTGAATACATAAACATATATTGATGAATCAATTCCCTGTCTTCTGGAATTATCTCCATCGCTATATCACCACCATTAAACCCAGAATGCATCTTTTTAATAACATCAACAATTGAATAGGATTTAGTTACAATTTCATGACGTTTCTTAATGTGTAATATTAGCATTTCAATATTTTTTAATACATTTGGATCATATATGTCACCCTCAACAAGAATATTCATTTGAGTGGATCCACCAAAAGCTTTACTAATTTTTGTATTCGCGATTCTCAAATCAGAAGATTTAGGGAAATAGTGATCTGGATTAGTGTCTACCTTTAGATATTTAATTCCCAGCATAAGCCAGATTGCAATAACAGATAAGGTTGTTAGTATTATTTTACTGTGCCTAATAAAAAATTTACTCATCTTTATGAGAAATGAATCAATAAATGTAAGGTTATATTTATTTGATAAATGCTGGGGGCGTGGAACAATAACAAGTACTGAAGGAATGAAAATTATGCTCAAAATAAATGCAACAAGAATGCCAAATGAAACTAAAACCCCCATTTCTCTTGCCCTTGGAAGTGAATGGGACAATAGGCATAAAAAACTAACCATAGTAGTTAATCCAGCCAAGAGTATGGGAATTCCAACTTTTCTTATGGTTTTTTTCAAAATCTGACCCCGCGATGCGACTAAATCGGATCTTGAATATTCAAAATAATGGGATATGATATGGATACCATAGTTGTTAGCAATTGCTACGAGCATAACCGGAATTAAAGTGCCAATGAATGTTAAAGGAAGATCAATCCATCCCATTACACCAAACGTCCAAATGATTGAGAATCCTACTACAAAGAATGGAAGAAATACCCCAGTCCAACTTTTAAATGACAACATTAATAAAAATAGGCATAATCCTAAGGCAATAGGAGTAAATACTCGCATATCTCTTTGCATATAATCAATTACGGTGGCTCTTGTAATTGGGATACTAGATACATAAAAACTTTCGGAATCATTAAAATGGTCGACCAGCTCATAAATATTCTTTCTAAATTCAAATTCATCATATTCAAATGATGAATTTATCTGGCCAACAAAACAAAGAGTTTTAAAATCTTCAGATATGAGATTTCCTACCATTCCTGATTGAATTAACCTCTCATGTAAATTAGCTATACCAGAAGAATCATTTGGAATACTTTCAAGTAATGGCTCAATTTCAAAACCATTTTTATTTGCAGATATATATTTTTGGTTGAAAATGGAGGTGACTTTACTAATCAATTCTATGGATTCTAATGAGTCTTGAAAAAAAGATAGTTTTTGTAAAGTATTGAAATCAAATAGACTATCAGATTCAACAGCGACAATTAGGATATCGCTCCCAGAAAATAGACTATCAACTTTCTCCATCGACCTAACTATTTTATGGTCTCTTGGCAAACCAGACCGCATTGATGCATCCATCCTAAGATCAAATGCTTTCCAACCAAAAATTAAGGTAATAAAAATTGCAGAAGCAATGATAGTCCTTGGATAATGGACATCAAAGTTAAATAATGCGTTTGAAATTTTTCTAATATTCATATCAAAAGGGGTGAATTTACGTGATTCAAAACCATAATGAAATCCGTTCTAAGTAGCTATTGATAATTTGTAATTTTATTCATGGAAGAAAATTTCAATAATTTAAATTCATCAACTATTTTATTTGGTAACGGTGATTTGCCAACCCACCCTCTGACAAAGAATATAATTAAGAATGCAAAAACTATCATTTGTGTGGATGGTGGTGCTAATAAATTAGTTAAGTTTGATCGAAAGCCAGATTATATAATAGGTGACCTTGATTCTCTATCTAATGAGCACGATTTTACAGACTGTAAAACCATAAAACTTCCAAACCAGTCCAAGAATGATCTTGAAAAAGCATTAGATTGGTGTTTAGAAAACCAATATAACAAAGTTACTTTGATTGGTTTTTCTGGTTTGCGCGATGATCATAATTTAGCATCATTATTGCTCTTAAAAACTTATGCAAAAAAAATTAGCCTAACGATTATTACAAATTATTCAACTATACATTGCAAAAATGGAAAGAATTATTTTGATTCAAAGATTGGACAAGTTATATCTATAATAGCACTAAATCGACATACCAAAATTTCCACAGAAGGCTTGAAATACAAGATTGAAAAAAACCGATTTTCTTCACCTGGAAATGGTATCAGTAATGTTGCAACGTCCACGAAAATCATGATCGAATCAAATGATTGGGTCTGGATTTTTCTTAACCATATCTAATGCATAATTTCCATCACATTGATGTTTTAATAATAATTTTCTATATTATTACAGTCCTATACCTAGGCATATTTCATAAAAGAAAATCTATCTCAGATGAAAGAGATTTTATTTTATCAGGTCGAAAACTTAGTATGACTGGATTCGTTGCAACCCTAGTTACTACATGGTATGGTGCAATACTTGGAATTGGAGAAAACACTTTTCTTTACGGCATCCAAACTTGGTTTATCTGGTCATCACCATATTATATCTTCGCACTTGGATATGCACTCCTTATTGCACCAAAAATTAGAGAAAAAAAACATCTGTCTATTCCAGATCACTTTAGAGAAACTTATGGAGAAAAGGCTGGAATATTATCAGCACTCATTATTTCTTTTCTTTCAAGTCCTGCTCCTTATATATTAAGTATGGGTTTGATGTTGCAGTTTTTATTTGAAATCCAAATTGGGACAGCTTTATTTATATCGACAATTTTTAGCGTAGCATATGTATGGAATGGTGGCTTTAGTTCTGTAGTTAAAACTGATTACCTACAATTTATTTTAATGTTTACAGGATTTTTTTTGTTGCTCTATTTTTTATGGATTGATATAAAAAATCCAATTTTAATGGTAAAAGAATTACCATATAAATATCTTGATCCAATGGGAGGAAACACATTTCAATATCTTCTTGTATGGTTCTTCATAGCATCATGGACATTTATTGACCCTGGATTCTTTCAAAGATGTGCAGCCGCTGAATCACCTGCTGCTGCTCGAAATGGGATATTAATTGCCATAATTTTTTGGATGATTTTTGATTGTTTAACAATAACTTGTGCACTGTATGGAATTGGGATAATACAAAGTAATCAAGCATCTCTCGCTTTTCCTCTTCTAGCTATTGATATTTTACCTTATGGATTTTTTGGTATTTTCATTACTGGAATAATCGCAACGCTTATGTCAACCATTGATTCGTTTAGTCTTTTAAGTGCAATTTCATTTGGTCGTGATATCCTTTGGAGAATTCAAGGACATAAAGATATGAATGATACCATGCCTTACATAAAAAAAGGAATATTGATAATCTCCACTTTCTCTATGATACTAGCATATTTTCTACCATCTATTGTTTTGTTATTCTATGTAATTGGATCAGTCTTAATTCCAGGACTAATCCTCCCTTTTTTGAATACCTTTAGAAAGAAAAAAATCTTGATTGGTAGTAATGAGATTATTAATTGGATGAGCATTCCTATGGTAGTATCAATATCTTGGTATGCAATTTCAGCAGCTAAAGGTGATGTTTTAATGGGTCTCGAACCCTTCTATCCTGGAATGTTTGTTTCGGTGAGCTATTATATTTGGTATGAAAAAAGAGGTAGACATGGCAATTGAAATTGAAAGAAAGTTCCTAGTTAATTCTATACCCATTAAAAATATTGATATTTCAAAACGCATTAAACAGGGATACATCATAAATAACAAAGAAAAGACATTAAGGATTCGTCAAAGTGATGATGATTACACTATTACAATAAAAGGAAAAACTACTGGCATTTCTAGGCTTGAATTTGAATATCCCATCCCCAAAAAAGATGCTGACATTTTATTTAATCATTTCTGTGATGGAATTATAATACATAAAACACGGCATTATGTTTGCCATAAAAACTTTACCTGGGAAATTGATCAATTCCACAATCAGAACCATGGTCTGATTATTGCTGAGATTGAATTAAAACATGAAAATGAACAATTTGAATTACCTCACTGGGTAGGAAAAGAAGTTACAGGAGACTTGAAGTATAATAATGTAAATCTTTGCACTAATCCATATGAACAGTGGTTGATTTAATTAAGTTTGTTTTATTATTGTAATATAATTCAATTAAACATATTGATAAAAACAATCCCTTATATGCAAAAACATATGCATTGATTATCGGTGCAATGAAATATGTTCCTGTTATTAATAGAGTAAGGAAACTAATCATAAGAAATATTGATAGTAAATTAATTAAATGAACTATATTCATATTTTTAGTAAATAATTTTGGATAAACTAAAAAAAGTGTTAAAAAGTAAAATGGTCCAAAAGGTAACCCATATCTAACATTGGGAAATTTTTCATTTTTTGATAACAAGATAATATGATCTAAATCATGATTAATAACTATGCTTTGATCTCTATGATTAGTCGAGGTAAAAAATGGTATTAAGATTTCATCCATAAATACACCATAAATTGGTCTGAGCAATCCATAGTATAATATTATGAATACTAAACTTTTTATGAAGACATTTTTAATGATAGATAAACATCCTCTTCATTTATGACAATCCACCAATACCATATTAGTAAAATAATAGGATAGGTAAATAAATGTGTGATAATTGAATGGCTGATGTCCCAATAATCTGGATATTGTGCATTTACAAAAACAAAAAAGATAATTCTTATTACGTTAGAGAAATATAAAATAAGCATACCAAACAACATCACGTAGATTCTTTTTAAATTGTTACCCGGATATGCAAAAATAAATCCAGAAAATAAGCCTAATACTTGTAGTCCATTACATCCATTTAATATTTCAACAGCCCTAGAACCCGCTTGAGCAATTAATCTACCGCTCGTTTCTATTTCCCAGCCTAGAAAAATCAAAATATATGAAGCTAATTGAACTCCTGTAATACTCATAAAATAATCAATTCTTCCATCAGGGAGTAAAAGAAGATCGTATAGTAATCTCCATCCAATAAATAGGAGAAATGCTGTAATGATAAAGCGTCTTAGTGGATGAACACTCACTTTTTATTTTTTAATTTATTATATGCCATAGCACCACCTAAGATTGCTAGAAACCATAACCCCCCAAAAGGTGCTTGAGTTGGTTGATCAGGAAAACTTATCCCTTGTGCAGAAATCCAAGAACCTAGATTTACGATAATAAATAATAATTTAATTCTTAACCAATTTCCCATGATTATCTCCAAAGTTTGGGCTCCTATTAAAAAATTAACATAATTTATTTTATTCCATTGTGGGTTCGTAATCAC
>PBFM01000021.1 GCA_002718655.1 Fidelibacterota bacterium | reverse complement strand
TGATTGGCCATTTTCCAATCATCATTAATATCAAAGATAATGTTGTTATCTTTAAATTCTTTTTCAGATCGCCTAATAAAGTCTTTTGGAGGTTTGTTCAATTTGTCTGATAGAGACATGACCCCATCCGGAGTTAAAGGTGTTTTTAAATACTCTATCAATTCGAAAATTATTTTTTTTTCTTCTAAAAGCAACACGGCTTCACGACTCTTTCCTCACCGAGGGTTGTGGTATAAAAGCATTTTTGACATTTTCACATCCTGTTTGTATTTAATAAGAATATCAATTTATGAGGTAAAATATATGAAAAATACTTCTTTAAGATTATTCCATAAAAGGCTTCTCAGCACAAAAATTCATTAAAACTCTTCAAATGCTCCAGTATCTATGTTTTTTCTTACTCTATCCCAATTAAAATATCGACCATTCATTGCTATGTATACCCCTTTTGGAAGAGCCTGAGCAAAAGCCAGAGCGCCTCCAAAATTAAAAAGTCCATCGCTGCTACCAAACTTGTAAGGTATCATTGCACCAGTAAGAACTATGGTTTTTTGTATTCTTGCATCTGCTAAAACCTTTGCAGTTTGTGTCATTGTATCGGTCCCGTGAGTAATTACAATTTGCTTTTCTTTAACGCGTTGGCAGTTTTCTAGTATTAACAACCTGTCTTTGGCTGTCATTTGCAAACTGTCGATTAACATCAAAGTTGTAATGTTAACCTCAAGCTTAGACCTCCCCAGTTCAAGAATCTCTTTCATGTGTGTATCTTTGAAATACAACTTCCCCGTTATCTCATCATACTCCTTATCAAAAGTGCCTCCGGTGACTAATATTCTTACTGCCATATGCCTATTACATTATACTAGAGATTGATTTGGTTCTCTTTTTTTTTAATACGGGAATTTTTGCATCTCTTGATGGATAACCAACGGGAATCAGCAAGGTCGCTTTTTCATTCTTTGGCCGTTTAAGTATTTTCTCTAAAAACCCCATTGGTGAAGGTGTGTGTGTTAAGGTTACAAGCCCAGAAAAATGTAAAGCTGTAATAAGAAAACCAGATGCAATGCCAACTGACTCATTGACATAGTAGTTTTTTTTTCTCTGTCCCCGATTTAAATCATAGTTTTTTTTAAAAACCACTATCAAGTAAGGTGCGGTCTCAAGAAAGGGTTTCTTCCAGTCTGTGCCAAATTGATTAAGGTCCTCTAGCCAATCATCTGGTGCTCTGTGCCCATAGAATTTTTTTTCCTCATTTTCAGCCGCTGACCTTATTTCTTTCTTTATCTCTTTATCTTTGATAATGACAAAGTGCCAAGGTTGTTTGTTTGCTCCGGATGGTGCAGAGGCAGCGCTGCGGATAGCGTTAATAATGATCTCAATGGGAAACTCTTTATCTGAAAAATCTCTTACGGATCTCCTTTTGATGATGTTGGAGTAAAAAAATCTCGAATGGTCTAGCATATCAGATTCAGATGACTGATTAAAATCTAATTTTTGAAATGCCATTTTATGAATTCCTATTGTATTTTCTCTTACAATTTACAAATCAATTTCCTTGCTCCCTTTTGAAATAATCAGCCTGACCTTTTTAACAGGATCCTTATTGATCATGATCCAGAATAAAAAAAGCATATGGGTTCCATGTATGCTTTTATTATCAATTATTGCAATAATAGTGCAATATTTTATTTCAGGTCTCCGTTGGCAAATTTTACCGGCAACATATCTCCTTGTTATGGTTTTCATTTGTTATAAATATCAATTGACAAACCGCTTTATTGGTTTCATGCTTTCAATATGGTTAACGATCTCCATTATCTTACCTTGGGCGGTTCCTATTTTCAGTTTGCCATCTCCTGAGGGAAAATTTATGGTGGGGACAGACACATTTCACTGGGTAGATAGCTCTAGATTAGAATGGTTTACAAAAGACTCCGGAGACCTTAGAGAGTTAATGGTCCAGGTTTGGTATCCAACAGATAGTGTTGAGAACTTTGCCAAGTGCTATTATATGGACCACCTTGAGCTTCGGTCTAAAACTCTTGCCACAGCAGGAAAAATACCAGCTTTTCTCACAGGTCATCTGGATATGATAAAAACCAACAGCTACAAAAAAGCCAGACTCCCTAAAAATAGCAATGTTTATCCGGTGTTTATTTTCTCCCATGGAATAAGCGGATCAAGACACCTTCATCAGTCACTTTTTGAATACTTGGCAAGCCAGGGTTATGTTGTTTTTGCACCAGACCATAGCTTTGATGCCAACCTAACTATTTTCCCGGATGGTAGAGTTGCTGATTATCGATCTGAAATAACTGGAGACCCAGACAGCATTGCCATTCGGAAAAAACAATTAGAAACTCGCTCCCTTGACATAAGCCATGTTATTGATAGAATTGAAATGCTTAATCAAGAATCCAAATCATTTTTAGGTGGAAGACTTGACCTTAAAAAAATTGGAGTTGGGGGCCATTCTTTTGGAGGGGGGACCGCTACCCTAGCCTCTTACAGAGACAAAAGAATAAAAGCATGTATTGTTCTTGATAGTTGGATGAGCCCATTGTCCGACTCAGTTATTTCAGGTGGGGTCAAAGTACCTTTTTTTCATATGGGAAGGCCTACCTGGAACGATTCTGGCTACCCGAAAAATTATGATGTGTTGGAGAGATTGTTGTCTCATTCCCAAAAAGAAAGTAACCATATTCGCATCAA
Organism: Fidelibacterota bacterium; assembly: GCA_002718655.1. GTDB lineage: Bacteria > Fidelibacterota > Marinisomatia > Marinisomatales > UBA1611 > NZWG01. The sequence continues at coordinate 37,921 of PBFM01000021.1, read as the reverse complement.
AAACACTCTCCACCTTGACTACAGTGATATTCCACTAATGTCACCACTCATTGGTAAATTCATGGATGTTGGCAACCTTCGTGCAAAGGATATTGTAACTTTAGTAAATAAAATGACCTACGGGTTTCTAGAAAAACATATTATGGGATCAAATGGTAGGATTCTAGACCAGAGCCTTGATAGTAAGCTGGTTATTTTGAAGTAGATGATAAAACATTCACTAAAGATAGCCCTTGGAATAACCTTGCTGACCATAGGTTTGATTGGTGGGTTGATACCCGTTTTTCAAGGCTGGGTCTTTGGAATTCCTGGACTGATTATTCTTGCTGATTATTTTCCTCCAGTAAAAAAAATTCTAGACTGGGCCAAGAAAAAGTATGAAAATAGTAAAAAGAATTAAACATTAGAATTTTCTCAATTTTGGTTTATGTTTTTTTGATGTAATCTCACACGCAGTTTTTCCTGCTTTTTTTTGAAACAAATCATACTACACATAGAACAGTATTCTATTTTCAGACAGTGTCGCAAACCTCTTCTAATATAACAGCTATTGTTGGAGCCCAATGGGGCGATGAAGGCAAGGGAAAGATAACAGATTTTTTCGCGGGAAACTCAGATTACGTGGTCAGGTTCCATGGTGGGAATAATGCAGGCCATACTGTTATTGTAAACGGGGAAACATACAAGCTTCACCTTATACCATCAGGAATAGTATACGGAGAACCAATATCAGTTATTAGCAATGGTGTGGTAATCGACCCCAAGGCTCTTTTAGAAGAAATAGACTATGTGAAAAAGAAGGGTATAAGCCCAAAATTATTAATCAGCGACAGGGCCCACGTCATCATGCCATATCATGTTTTACTTGATGGTGCCCTATCAAAACACCAAGGAAAACTAGCAGCAGGAAGCACTGGAAGAGGCATAGCCCCAGTTTATGCCGACAAGATGTTTAGAAATGGCATACGAATTGTTGACCTTTTAGAACCTGACGTGCTCTTTGAAAAACTAAAGAAGGGTTATGCGTTTTCAAAAGGAATAATAGAGAAAGCACTATCACAAAAAGTGGATATTTCAATCGAAGATATTTTTGTTTTGTACTGTGGATACGGAGAAAAACTAAGACCATACGTTAAAGACACTTCTGTTGAGCTATTTCAAGCACTCAAGAAAGATAAGTCCATTTTGTTTGAAGGGGCGCAAGGAATAAGCCTAGATGTTGATCATGGCATATACCCATATACAACCTCATCAAACACGGCCGCAGGGCACATATCGACCGGTACAGGTGTGAGCTTTCGAAAAATTGGAAGAATAATTGGCGTTGTTAAGGCATATCTTAGTAGGGTTGGAGAAAGCCCTCTTCCATCAGAGGTTCATGGTAAAACTGCAAAGTTTTTAAGAGAAAAGGGTCTCGAATATGGAACAACTACAGGAAGACCGAGAAGAGTTGGTTGGTTAGACCTGGTGCAGGTGCGTCAAGCAGTTAGGGTTAATGGACTTACAGAGATAGCATTAACAAAAATAGACATACTAAATGGATTTGATACAATTAAGATTTGTGTTGCCTATAACATTGATGGGAATAGAGTTTCAGAAATGCCTGCAAGCCTTTCATCATACAGAAACGCTCAACCAATATACTCACTGCTAGATGGTTGGACTGAACTACCTGATGAAATATGGAACAAAGGTTTTGATGCCCTACCCCAATCACTAAAACAATATATTAAATTCATTGAAAAAGAAGTTGATTGCCCCATAAAAATTGTATCAGTTGGTCCTCAACGACATGAAACAATAATAAGATAGTGCCATTAACAAAAGAAATCGTTGATTTTTCTGGATTGTCTAATCGTGAAGTCGAGGATAAGCTGCTGGAGCTTAATATTTCAATAACAGCATCAGAAGCGTTAATGATTCAAAATGAAATGCTTGGCAGGCCACCGTCAATCACTGAATTAGTATTGTTTTCTATACAAGGCTCCGAACATTGTAGCTACAAAAGTAGCAGAAAACATTTAAAACGATTTACCATTGATGGCCCAGATGTTGTTCTAGGTGCAAAGGAGGATGCTGGAGTGATATCTGTTGCTACCGATGATGAAGGATTCCGATGGTGTGTAGTTATGAGCCATGAGTCACACAACCACCCTTCTCAAATTGTTCCTTATGAAGGCGCAGCAACAGGAGTGGGTGGTAATGTAAGAGATGTTATGTGTATGGGTGCAGAGGTTGTTGCCTGCACAGATTCATTGCGGTTTGGAGACATTAAAAGGAACAAAACCAGGTGGATTCATGATGGTGTAGTTGCAGGAATAGCTGGATATGGGAACCCTCTTGGCATACCAAACCTCGGCGGAGACATATATTATGATGGTGGATATAATGAAAATTGCTTGGTTACCATTGTTACACTTGGTATAGCAAGAGAAGATCATGTTATTCATTCATACGCACCAAAAGATGCACAAGGTTATGACCTCATTTTAATTGGAAAACCTACCGATAATAGTGGCTTTGGAGGTGCTAGTTTCGCTTCTTTTGAGCTTGAGGAAGAAAAAAAAGATCAAAACAAAGGCGCTGTACAAGAACCAAATGCGTTCTTAGAACGCCATTTGTTAAAGTCTACCTATGCTCTTTTTGACATACTAAGGAAGAAAAACCTCATTAGTAAAGTTGGCTTTAAAGACCTTGGTGCTGGAGGCGTTGCATGCGCAAGTGTTGAATTAGCAGAGTCATCAGGATATGGCTCAGAGGTTTGGACGAATAAAATACACACAAGCATAAGCGGGGTTCATCCATCTGTCATATTATGTAGCGAAACACAAGAAAGGTTTATGTGGGTTTGCTCACCCGAGATAACCTCGCTTATACTGAAACACTATAATGATGTTTTTTCTCTTCCAAATGTAAGTGAAGGTGCGAAGGCTTCTGTTGTGGGTAAAATAAGAAACGACGGACAATACATCGTCTACAATGACAAAGAAGAAATCGTAAACGCACCTGCAAAAGTGGTTACGAAAGGATTTCTATATGATCGCCCTTTTGAGGCTCGCGATATAGCGTTTTCTGAACCTAGGGTTGAAAAAGGAATTAATCTTAGTGAAAAGCTAATGGAGATGTTAGGACATGAAAACATAGCAAGCAGAGAACCTGTTTTTGAAAAATACGATAAACAAGTACAAGGAAGGGTTCATGCGGAAGCTGGATTGTCAGATGCTGGCATTGTAACACCCTTCAACTCAAAAGAATATCCTAAGGAAATCCGTAAGGTTGGAATTGCCTTATCAACAGACCACAATCCAAGATATTCAATGATCAGTCCTTATTGGGGAGGAGTCAATGCAGTTGTTGAAGCTATGAGAAATGTTGCGTCAGTTGGTGCGACGCCACATGCGATAACAGACTGTCTGTGCTTTGGAAACCCTGAAAAACCACATCAAATGTGGGAGTTTGTTGAAGGAACAAAGGGGGTGTCGGATGCCTGCAAAGCCATAATGTTAAAAGACTATAAGGAATGTCCAACACCAATCATCGCAGGGAATGTTAGCTTATATAATGAATCAAAAAATGGCGCAATTCCCCCAAGCCCCATTGTAAGCTGTCTTGGTAGGTTAAAAAACATTGATAACGTAGTTCCAATGCATTTTCAAAACCCTGATTCAAATATTTTAATGGTTGGGGAGCGAAAAGATGAATTGGGTGGATCTGTGTTTTATAAAACAATGGGAGAGCTTGGAAAAAATGTTCCAAAGCCAAATTTAACTGAAGCTAAACACCAAATTTATGCAGTCACAGATTGTGCGGATCAAAAGTTAATATCCTCATGTCACGATATATCTGATGGAGGAATAGCGGTCGCAATCAGTGAAATGAGCTTTGGAAACAATGTAGGATGTTCAGTGAATATAGAATGCACTCTTGAGAGCTACAAGACTCTGTTCTCTGAGTCCGGAGGGTTTGTCATGGAGGTATCAAAGAAAAACACTCTCAAAGTTGAAAAAATATTTGATGAATATAATTTATCTATGTTCCTCATTGGAAAAACTGGCGGAGATAGAATCAAAATAAATGAAGAAATTAATGTTTTTATGCAGGACGCAAAAAGAGAATGGCGCAATGGCCTAAGAGATAAGTTATAGACAGAATTAAAACATAGAGTAATGAAAGAATGAAAAAAACTGACTATAAAAGTGCCGGTGTGAACATTGATGCAGGTAATGAGGTTGTTGATAAGATAAAAGACAATGTGAAATCAACATTTACCGATAATGTCTTAACTGGGCTAGGTAGTTTCGGCTCCCTTTTTAATCTTGGACCAATAGTAAATGAATTTAAAGAGCCTGTGTTGGTTCAGAGCATTGATGGTGTTGGGACAAAGACCATAATTGCTAGAAAAATGAAAAAGTTTGACACAATTGGAATTGACCTGGTAAGCGCATGTGCTAACGATATTTTAGTAATGGGTGCTAAGCCCATTACATTTTTGGACTACATTGCAAATGACAAACTAAAACCTAATATTGTAACCGAAATTGTAAATGGTATGGTTTCAGCATGTAAAAAAACTGGCGTGTCGCTTGTCGGTGGTGAAACTGCAGAAATGCCAGACACATACCTCCCGGGAGAGCATGACCTTGTTGGTGTAATAACAGGAGTCGTTGAAAAAGATAAAATCATAACAGGAAAAACAATAGCTCCTAATGATGTGATTGTTGGAATTCCATCAAGCGGCTTACACACAAATGGATATTCGCTTGCCAGAAGAATCTTTTTTGATATTGGAAAGTTTTCCATAACAGATACAGTTCCTGGATTAAAAAGATCTTTGGGAATGACGCTGTTGGAGCCACATATCAATTATACAAACCATGTTTTATCTGTATTGAAGGACAACATACACGTAAAAGGCATTGCTCACATAACAGGTGGGGGTCTTCTAGAAAACATACCAAGAATTTTACCAGACAACTGTGGCGCCTTAATCAAAAAAGATAGTTGGCCCAGGCCTGGTGTGTTTAGCGTAATGAGCTCAATGGGGAATGTTGCTGAAAAGGAAATGTTCCGAGCATTTAATATGGGAATTGGAATGGTCTTTGTTGTAGAGATATCTGAGGTCAAAAAAATAAGAAAATCTTTAGATGTTCTTTCACCGGTCTATGAAATAGGCACAGTGGTGTGTGGCGAAAAAAAAGTTATAATGGAATAATTAACAATGCAATCTGTCACTAAAATAGGAATAATACAATTTCCTGGTTCAAATACAGAGCGAGAGACCATGATGGCATGTAGAAGAGCAAGTCTAGAACCTGTCCCTTTTTTATGGAACGATAATCCTTCAAAATTATCTGAAATGTCTGGGTTTATTATCATAGGTGGTTTTTCTTACGAGGATAGGTCAAGGGCAGGGATTATCGCTGCACTTGACCCGGTAATGGATCAAATAAAAACTCAATCAAGAGAAGGGAAACCAGTTCTAGGGATATGTAATGGCGCACAAATTCTTGCTGAAAAAGGAATGATTCCTGGCCTAAAGAATGATCAAATAGGAATTGCACTAACAAATAATAAAAGAATTAAAAATGGTGAAGTTGTTGGGGTTGGGTATTATAATACGTGGTCCAACCTTATGATGTCAGTCTCATCAAAACGGTGCGCTTTCACAAGACATTTAAAAACTGGTGACATAATAAGAATTCCTCTTGCACACGGAGAGGGTCGTTTTATAATGGCTGAACCATTGCTTAATGAAATGGTTAAGAATGAACAGGGTGTATATCGATACTGCGATGGTAGTGGGGAAATCACTGATCAATTTCCTGTTAATCCGAATGGATCTATTCATAATCTTGCCGCAGTGTGCAATCCTCAGGGCAATGTAATGGCAATGATGCCACACCCAGAGAGAACAAAAGACGGCGATATGATATTTTCCTCCATGAAAGAATACATCGAAGAAAACAACCCTACGACAAATCACCAACTAAAGCACCAAGAAAAAAAACTCAGATTAAAAGAACTTGTGCTTGATAAAAGAAACACTCAGTGGGTCATAAATATGATTATTACTGATAACGAAGCATCCTCAGTTCGTAACGCATTGAGACAGCTTGGATATGAGGTTTCCATAACTCGGCAAACCCACTGGGAAATCACAATTGATGAAAACAAAGAACAAGCGCTGAACAAAATAGATGCTTCTGGTGAATTATATAATTCTAATAAAGAATTTATTGGCAGTCTAGAGCAATGTGAAAACACAATATCTATTCTTGTGCGCCTAAAAGAAGATATGAATGAAAGACTAAAACAAGAATCGCTAAAAAATAGATTTCAAATTAAAGATTTAATAAAATTAAAACGTGGAGTGATATGGAATCTATCATTGAAAGGCGGTAATATCAGTGATGTTATTGAAGATATTTTAGAAACAAACATACTATTTAATCCATTATCTCATGAATACTATAGAATCAGTTAAACACTACAAAGACCGTATAAGGGTAGAGTTAAATAACACACTGACTCATACCGAACTAGCTAGGGGTAAAAAGAAAACTGGTAAAGTGCGCGACCAGTATGATTTAGGCGATAAGATAGCATTGGTTACTACAGATAGGCAAAGCGCCTTTGACCGTATTCTGGCTTCTATTCCTTTTAAGGGTCAAGTGTTAAATTTAACCAGCGCCTGGTGGTTTGATCAAACAAAAAACATCATTAAAAACCATGTGGTAGAAATCCCAGACCCGAATGTAACGCTTGCTAAAAAATGCGAAGTGTTTCCCATTGAATTTGTTGTAAGAGGGTTTATCACGGGGAGCACAAGCACATCACTGTGGACGGTATATAAAAATGGAGATCGAGAGTATTGTGGTAATCAACTACCAGAAGGCCTTGTAAAGAATCAAAAGCTCAGTAAAAACATGCTAACTCCCACTACAAAAGAGGACGATCATGATAGGCCAATTTCTCCAAAAGAAATTGTAAACGAGGGTTGGATGAACCAAGAAGACTGGGATTACTGTAGCAAAAAAGCATTCGAACTTTTCTCTTTTGGACAAAAAAGAGCAGCAGAAAATGGAATGATTTTAGTAGACACAAAATACGAAATGGGCAGAGATTCAAGCGGTGAAATCATGCTAATTGATGAAATACACACTCCAGATTCTAGTAGATATTGGATTGCAGAAACATACGACCAAAGAATGAACGCAGGCACAGAACCACAGAACATTGATAAAGAATTCTTGCGGCTATGGTTTGTAAATAATTGCGACCCATATAGTGACACTACTTTACCGGACGCACCTGAGGAACTAGTAACAGAGCTCTCAAGCAGGTACATATACCTATATGAAACAATAACTGGTGGGCTCTTCCCCTTCCCCGAATCTGAAACATCCATCCAAAAAAGAATTAGCCTAAACCTAAAGGATTTATAATGAAAGCTATTATTATAATGGGGTCCACATCGGATGAGCCTCATGCAAAAAAAATCACAAATGGACTAGACAAATATGGTATTTCTTGGGAGCAGCACGCCGCATCAGCACATAAAGAACCAACGAAAGTCCTTGAGATTTTAGATGCAAACAAAAATGAAAGAAAAATCGTATACGTTACCATTGCAGGAAGGTCTAACGCTTTATCAGGCTTTGTTGCAGCAAACTCAGAATTCCCAACATTGGGATGTCCTCCTTTTTCTGATAAAGCAGACATGCTTGTAAACATACATTCTACGCTTCAAATGCCAAGCAATACTCCTGTCCTTACCGTTATAGACCCTGGCAACTGCGCACTAGCAGTAAAGCGAATCTTGGGTGTATAACCAGCTTGGAGCGCTGTCACCACTAGATGGGCGCTATGGCAATAGCGTAATAGAACTAAATGCATATTTTTCTGAAGCTGCTCTTATGCGCTATAGAATATATGTAGAAATTGAATATTTGATTGCGCTAAGTAAGCAGAGAGAGCTGGACGCCTTTCCAAGCTTAAATGAAAAACAATATATCGAACTCAGAAAAATATATAAACACTTTGACCTTAGGTGTGCAAAGCAAATAAAAGAAATTGAATCAGAAACAAATCATGATGTAAAAGCCATTGAATATTACATTCAAAAACATTGTAACAGCAGGCTCCATCCTTGGATTCACTTTGCACTAACCTCAGAAGATGTTAATAACATTTCCTATTCTTTGATGTGGTCTCATGCGCTTGAACAAATCCATGTTCCGACATTAACAAAGCTTCATGGGACGCTAAAAAGATTAGCCATTAAAAATAAAAACCTACCCATGCTTTCTTTAACCCATGGGCAACCAGCTACCCCAACAACGTTTGGAAAAGAGCTCGGAGTTTTTTGCAAAAGGCTAGAAAGACAGGTACTACAAATGAAACAACATAGGTTGCTAGGAAAGCTAAGCGGAGCTACGGGAACATGGTCTGCTCACATTACCGCTTATCCTAATGTAAACTGGCCAAGGTTCACAACAAGGTTTTTGAAGTCTCTTGGACTAGAGCCTAACCTGCTTACAACTCAAATAGAACCACATGATAGCGCTGCAGAGAGTTATCATCATATCGTAAGGGTCAATTCCATTTTAAAAGACCTGTGTCAAGACATGTGGTTTTATATCAGTCGTGGGATACTTAATCAGAAACAGATTGTTGGCGAGGTTGGTTCCTCTACAATGCCACACAAAATAAACCCAATTCAGTTTGAAAACGCTGAAGGTAATATTGGCATTGCTAATTCTTTATTGAATCATCTAGCCCAAAAGCTAACAGTGTCTCGAATGCAACGCGACTTGAGTGATTCAACGGTTTTACGAAATCAAGGAGTCGCCCTTGGATATTCATTTTTAGCCATTAAAAACCTTCAAAGGGGATTAGATAGAATTACAGCGAACAAAACTAAAATGAAAAAAGAATTGAATTCTCATTGGGAGGTCGTTGCTGAAGCAATACAGACTACACTGCGGAAAGAAGGAAAAAAAGAAGCATATGAAAAACTAAAAAATCTAACTCGTGGTGAAAAAGTTGACAAAGGTTCAATAGCTAGGTTTATACAATCTTTGAACATTACAGATAGCAACAAGAACGTATTGCTCAAACTGCGACCAGAATCATATGTTGGAGAAGCAATAAAAATAGTCGATAAAGTATAATGTGTGGAATAATAGGCTTATTTAATAAAAAAGAAAATGTTTGTAGTGAAATATATGATGCTTTAATCCAGGTCCAGCACAGAGGACAGGATGCTGCGGGGATATCAACCTGGGATGGTATGAAGATGCACACTCACAAGGAGCTTGGACTAGTAACAGAGGTTTTTAAATCAAAAGAAACACGGTCATATCTTACTGGAAAGATTGGCATCGGCCATGTTAGATACCCCACAGCTGGGTCTGACAAAATAAGCGAGGCTCAGCCATTGCATACTGTAAACCCCATAAATATTACGCTAGGACATAATGGCACCTTAACCAATAGTGAAGAAATAAAATCCAAACTAATTAAAACACATTTTTGCCAATTTAATACTAATTCAGATTCAGAGGTTTTACTCAATCTTTTTGCTTACGAACTATATAAAACTAATTTTAGAAAATTACAAAACACACATGTCTTCAAAGCTTTAAAAGGGGTATACGAGAAATGCCAGGGGGGCTACGCTGTAACAATGCTCGTTGCGGGAATCGGCCTTGTCGCATTTCGGGACCCAAATGGAATAAGACCACTGTCTTTAGGTTCAAAAAGTGATGGACTGATGTTTTCTTCTGAAAGCAGCACCCTTACTGCATTAGGCTATGAGGTTTTGTGCGACGTTGCACCAGGCCAAGTTATAATTGTTACAGAAAGTGGTGAAGTGCATAAAAGAAAAATCATTCGAAACCGTGAGCATATGCCTTGTTTGTTTGAATTTGTGTATTTTTCACGTCCTGACTCAACAATTGATTCAATATCGGTTCATAAAACCAGGCTAAGAATGGGGGATTACCTAGGAGAAAAAATAAAGCAGGATTATGGAAACTTATCAGTTGATGTTGTCATACCAGTTCCAGATACAAGCAGAACAGCAGCTATGCAAGTAGCTTACAAATTAGGAGTTAAATACAGAGAGGGTTTTATGAAAAACCGCTATATTGGTAGAACCTTCATAATGCCTGGGCAAAATATTAGAAAACGGTCAGTCAAACAAAAGCTGAATCCCATAGAAATAGAATTCAAAGACAAAAATGTTCTGTTGGTAGATGACTCCATTGTAAGAGGGCATACATCAAAGGAAATAATCAAAATGGTCAAGGCTAGTGGTGCAAAAAAAGTCTTTTTTGCTTCAGCGTCTCCACCAATACGATTTCAAAACATTTATGGTATAGATATGCCAGCAACAAAAGAATTAATTGCAAACAGGCGAACAACTGCACAAATAAGAAATTATATTGGCGCTGATGAACTTATATATCAAAACATCGATGATCTAAAAAGGGCTGCACACATCGGAAATAGAAAAATTAAAGAGTTTGAAGATTCTGTTTTCACCGGAAATTATTGTACAGGAAGCGTCACAACAGAATTCCTAACCAATCTTGAGAAAAAAAGAGCCGATTCATCCAGATAAAAACGAAATATTAATATTGAAAAAAGAAAAGACATTGATAGTTGGTTCAGGAGCCAGGGAACATGCGTTATCACGTTCAATATTTAAATCTGGACATTCGCAAGAACTTTTCTGTGTCGGCTCTAATTATAACCCAGGTATAACATCTTTATGTTCTGATTTCATCATTGATGACATTAATAATACTAAAACTGTTGCAAGTTATGCCAAACAGATTGGTTGTTCCCTTGCAATCATAGGCCCAGAAAACCCTTTGGGGGAAGGCGTCTCAGATGCTTTATCTTCTTTAGGAATAAGAGTTGTTGGTCCGACAAAAAGTCTTGCTCAGATAGAAACCTCTAAATCTTTTGCAAGAAACTTGTTAGCAGAGTATAACATCGAAGGAAACCCAACCTATAGAACATTCAATTCCATGAACGGTGTTAGACGGTGCCTAGACATGTTTGGAAATGATTTTGTTGTCAAATATGATGGACTAGCAGGTGGGAAAGGAGTTAGGGTCTCTGGTGAGCATTTCAAATCAAAAGAAGAGGCGATATTGCACTGTCAAACGCTAGTTTCCATGGGAAGTGAATTTGTAATCGAAGAAAAACTGATTGGAGAAGAGTTCTCGCTAATGAGTTTTTGTGATGGAAACACCCTTAGGCATATGCCTGCAGTTCAGGACCATAAGCGCGCATATGAAAATGATACTGGTCCTAATACGGGTGGGATGGGAACCTATTCAGATAGAGACCACTCTCTCCCATTTTTAAATCAAGAAGACATTGAAAAAGCACAAATGATCAATGAAAAAACAGCTGAAGCACTAAAACACAAGTTTAGACAAAATTATAAAGGCATATTATATGGTGGCTTCATGTGTACATCAAACGGCATAAAGCTCATTGAATATAATGCACGATTTGGTGACCCTGAGGCAATGAATGTTCTATCTATTTTAGATAGTGACCTTGTTGAAATATTTAGTGCAATAACAACAGAAAAACTTCACCAGGTTGATGTAAGATTTCTTAACAAGGCTACGGTTTGTAAATATGCAGTGCCAAAAGGATATCCTGCCTCACCCTTAAAGGGAAAAAAGATTGATGTGTCATCTGTTGTTGACCCAGATGGATTATTCTTTGCTTCAGTAGACACCAAAAACAGAACCCTTATTGAGACTGGAAGCCGTACAGTTGCATTTGTGGGGATTGCAAATTCAATTACTGAAGCCGAAAAAATTGCTGAGTCAGAAATATGTAGGGTTCAAGGCCCTCTTTTTCATAGAAAAGACATTGGAACTAAAAAATTGGTTCAAAAACGGATTAAAAACATGGAATCATTAAGATGATAAATGTTGGCGTACTTGGGTCTACTAAAGGAACAGATCTTCAAGCCATATTGGATTCAATCGCATCAGGAAAGCTGGATGCTCAAATTTCCATAGTAATATCAAACATAAGAGATTCTTTTATACTTGAAAGGGCAGACAAACATGGTGTTGCCACGAAGTTTATTGACCACAGAGAGAAAACGAGAAAAGAGTTTGACCTTTTAATTACCCAAGAGTTAAAAAAACACAGAGTTGAATTAATTCTTCTGATTGGTTTTATGAGGATACTTTCTTCAGAGTTTTGCAACGTGTGGGAAGGGAAAATCCTTAATGTACACCCATCTCTTCTTCCAAAATATGCTGGGGGAATGGATACAAATATTCACGAAGAGGTATTAAACAATAAAGACCTGGAAACAGGTTGTACAATCCATCTTGTAACTGATAAAATAGACTCAGGGCCAATCTTAATACAAAAGAAGTGCTTGGTTGACCCTACGGATACGGTAAGAACACTAAAGTCTAAAGTACAAAACTTAGAGGCTCTTGCATTGCTAGAAGCCATAACACTTTTTAATGGAAATGGACAAAAAAAACATCCTAAGCATAATTAGAGACAAATCAAAATCAACACTGGCAACTTCTCTTGGAATTGAAATATGTGATTTAGGAAAAAATTACGTGTCAGGGAAAATGCCTGTTAACCATAAAACCAAACAACCTTTCGGCCTGTTGCATGGAGGTGCGAGCGTTGCATTTGCAGAAACACTCGGAAGCATAGGAGCAGGAATGCAAGTTAATCTTGATGACCACTCGGTAGTTGGAATCGAAATAAACGCGAGTCATGTTAGACCTGTAAAAGACGGCTGGGTAAACGGAAAAGCACAACCATTAAGAATCGGGAGATCCATTCAGGTTTGGGATATAAAGATAACAAACGAAAAAGGTGATTTGGTTTGCAGTAGTAGGTTAACCTTATCCGTTATTGCAAAAAATAAAAAAAAATCCAATGATAAATAAAAAACAAACTATTATAAAGCGTGCTCTCATATCTGTTTTTGACAAGACTGGTGTACTGGATTTTGCTCTTAATCTATCAAAGAAAAACATTGAAATACTATCTTCTGGTGGAACAGCTGAAATTCTCAGAAAAGGTGGGGTTAATGTTTTGGATGTGAGCGACTACACAAGTTTTCCGGAGATAATGGATGGAAGAGTAAAGACCATAAATCCACTTATTGAGGGGGGAATCCTTGGTCTTCGCGATGTACATAACCAAGATGCCACTGATAATGATATAAAATGGATAGATTTAGTTATTTGTAATTTTTATCCTTTTTCTGAAACCGTATCTAAAAAAGATTGTGATTTAATAGTGGCACTTGAAAATATTGACATCGGTGGCCCTACAATGATTCGCTCTGCAGCAAAAAATCTAGGGTGGGTAACAGTAGCAGTGGACCCAAATGACTATTCAAAAATAATAGGTGAAATTAATGGAAATGGAGGCGTTTCTTTTAACACAAGAAGAAAATTATCCTCAAAAGCATTTGGTCATACCGCGCAATACGATGCAATCATTCATGGCTACCTTAAGGGAAGTGGCTTATCCCAAAAACTCTCATTAACTTACAACAAACACTCAGAAATGCGGTACGGTGAGAACCCCCATCAAGCTGCTGCTGCTTACGTAATTCCAGGTAATAGTGAACCCAACGTTTTTAATGCTACCATGCACCAAGGAAAAAAATTATCCTATAATAACATAATGGATGCAGATGGTGCGTTGGCTTGCATAAAAGAATTTGAAGAGGTGGCTTGTGTAGTGGTAAAACATGCAAACCCATGTGGCGTTGCTATTGGGGATGACATTCTTGATGTTTACGAGAGAGCATTTAATGCAGATTCATTATCTGCTTTTGGAGGAATCATCGCATTAAATAGAACGTGTACAAAAGAAGCTGCCATAGCCATATCAAAAGTGTTTGTTGAGGTTGTACTTGCCCCAGACTTTGAGCAAGAGGCATTAGAGGTTTTTAAGAAAAAAAAGAATTTAAGGGTCTTAGAACTTGGAAAGTTTGATAAACGAAAAAATAAGATTGAGGTCAGAAATGTTGATGGTGGTATTCTTGTTCAAGACACGGACATAAAGACCTTAACCAGAAAAAACCTTACTGTTGTAACCAAAAAACAACCAACTGAAGAAGATCTTGATACTGCACTTTTCACATGGAAAGTTCTAAAACACACCAAGTCAAATGGTATTTTAATAGCTAAGGGGGGTACAACCATCGGTCTTGGTGCAGGACAAGTAAGTCGAGTAGATGCGGTCCACATGGCACTGAGAAAAGGTGGTGAAGCTGTAAAAGGAGGTGTACTTGCCTCAGATGCATTCTTTCCATTTAGGGACAGTGTTGATGCTATTAAAGATTCAGAAATCAATACCATAATCCAGCCTGGAGGATCAATTCGAGATCAAGATGTTATTGAGGCATGTGATGAGTATGGAATTTCCATGGTTTTTACTCAAACAAGATGTTTCAAGCATTGATAATACAAAGAATTTAGGTAACACGTTTTTATTGAAATTAAAATGAAACAAAGTAACACAACTACTCTACTAAAGATTTTTGGTGTTTTAGCAGCCCTTTACCTGTTTCTTGTTGGAATTAACGGAATGTCTTCAGCAATCAAGAACATGGGGTCTGATGTTGCACAATCAATTTTTAGCACAACGAGCAATCCCATGGTTGCTCTCTTTATTGGAATCTTTTCTACTGTGTTATTTCAAAGTTCTTCTACAACAACCTCTCTGATTGTTGGCATGGTAAGCAGTGGTGCACTCGGTCTTGGTGGGGCTATCCCGATGGTCATGGGTGCTAATATTGGAACCACGGTCACCAACACCATTGTCTCAATCGGGCATCTTAACCGAGGGAATGAATTTCGAAGAGCTTTCGCTGCTTCAACAGTCCATGATTTTTTCAATGTTCTGTCTGTCTTGATCTTATTCCCTCTTGAGATGGCATTCCATGGCATACAAAAAACCTCTGAGTGGTTTGCCACATTGATATTTGGAAAAATACACAACATTGACGTGCTGCAATCAAAAAGCCCAATAAAATTAGCCGTGAAAAGTGGTGCTAAAGTAATTGAAAAGTTCTCATTTAATAATGACATCTTTTTTCTTGTAATAAGCGTTTTGATCACGTTTATAATGCTTTATTCTTTAGTAAAATTATTAAGAAGTCTTGTACTTGAAAAAATTGAAGCATTTTTTGATCAATACATATTTAAGACAGTGTTAAGATCCATTGCATTTGGTGCGCTACTTACGATTATGGTACAAAGCTCATCCATAACCACTTCTCTTGTAGTACCTCTTGCTGGCGCAGGTGTTCTAACGCTTAAACAAATATTCCCATTTACGTTGGGAGCAAACATTGGTACAACCATAACAGCTCTTTTAGCTTCTTTAACAGGTACTGTCTCTGCCCTTATTACCGCAATAGGGCATTTACTATTTAATATTTTTGGCATTATAATTGTTTATGGAATCCCTTTTTTAAGGGAAATTCCTATTGTTTGCGCAGAATTCGTATCGGAAAAAGCAATGAAGAATAAATTGTTTCCAATACTTTATTTGGTTACTCTTTTTGTAATTATTCCACTAACTATTATACTTCTAAGCACATAAATACTATCACACTAAAGGAAAAAAATGTCAATATTTAACCAACTCGTTTCATTATGGAAGTCAAAAGACCTTCTATCTCAAGCCTGGGATGAGTCATTGGAAATGATAAACCTATCAAATACAATGTTTATCTCAGCTATTAAGTATCTAAAAAAGGGTGAAAAATCTAAAAAAATAAAGAAACTTAAAAAAACAGATCAGGAAATAAACGACTTTCAAAAAAGTGTAAGAAAAAAGGTTGTAACACATTTTTCAATTTCAAAAAACCTTGAAGAACTTCCAAGCGGCCTTGTTTTACTCAGTATTGTAGTTGATGTTGAGCGACTTGGTGACTACACCAAAAACATTCTAGACCTAGCAATACATTACCCTGGAAAGCTTATTTCAGAAGAACTATTAACTGAACTAAATGATATTGAGACCGAGGTAATTTCAATGTTTGAAAAAACCATAAAGGCAATCGAAAACAAAGATGAGAGAGCTGCAAAAGAATTACTTTCGACATATAAAAAATCTTTTGCAAGTGTCTCAGATCAAATTGTAAACAGCTCGATTTCTGGCAATCAAACGTTTCAAACCCAAAACCAGGCTGCTGCTGTTACCTTGTATTCTAGATATTTAAAAAGAGTTGGCGCCCATCTAAAAAACATAGTAACGACAGTTGTTAATCCCTATGAATACATAGGGTTTAAAACTCCAAAACAGCTCTAAAGTTTTTTTAACACAAAAACTGCGTTAAAATTTAAATTACGCCCCTTTAATTGCTTAACAAATAACAAGGAAGAATATGGTTTTTTGGAAGAAAACTATATACAGGTTTTTAATAGCTGTTATGTTTTCCACTTTAAATTTGGCTTATGGGGTTGACATAAATTGGTCTGCAAACATCAGGTATCGGTTAAAAACTGATACTTCTGAAGATGTTAATGAAGGTGTGTTTTCCTCTTTTTCTGAAACTAGGTCTAGGCTAGGCCTAAACCTTATTGGCACCAAGGTTTCCGGACATTTCATAATCCAAGACTCACGAATAGTAGGCGCACCAGAAAACAGCTCAGGAATCACTAGTTTCACACCTGGGGTTTTTTTTTATCAGGCATATTTTAAACTAGGTACTGACACGCGATTCCTAAAATTTGGTCGCTTTGAACTAGCCTTTGGGAACCAGCGCATCTTAGCAAAAAACAATTGGAATAATATTGGTAGAAGTTTTGAAGGGGTTTTGTATCATACAAAAACACCATTCTTAAAAGGAGATGTAGCTTTGTTTTCCTTACAGATTGTTGAATCCTATGAAGAAGAACACAATGATGAAAAGGATGACATACTAAACGGTATCTACTTCAGAGTGCCTCTTTCAAGCGTGGGAGATAAATCTGCGCTAGAGCCTTACGCGCTTCACTACCAAGACAATGACCCCAAACAATCATACAACCTTTATGGCTCTAGACTCAACATTGAAAAGAACTCTTTTATGCTAGAGGCTGAAGTTGGAATCCAAAATAGTAACTCCATATCAGCAAACATGCTATCAATCAACCTTGGATACAAACCGAAAAAAGAGGGATGGTTTAAAAATATCATATTAGGAACGGATCGAGTTTCGGGAGATGATATTGGTTCTGAAAAACAAGAAGGTTTTTCGAAATATTTTGGTGCTCGTCATAAGCACCATGGATATTATGACTACAAGTTTCACAAGAAATTTTTTGGACATGACCATGAGGGACTACAAGAAATTAATCTAAAATCAAATATTAATTTTTTCTGGAAAACTAATGTCTTAATTGCGATTCATAATTTTAATAATGGCAAAGGGAATGTGCATTTTGGAAACGAACTAGATGTGGTTTTTAAAAACAAGTTTGAAAATGGAGTTTCATCTGAAGTCGGTTTGGTTTTTTATAATTCTTCCATTGATGATGAGATTCTTCCGTTTTACTATTTTATGATTACAATAGACATGTAAAAAGAACAATTATTTTATTTGTAATCGATATTCTTTATAGAAAGGCATATTCAGAAAAAACTCTACTAAATATCGGATTCTCTCATGGCTTTCTTCAAGCACAAGAACCAGTTCATCAAATGAAAACCACTTGCACTCGGTAATTCCCTCTTGAAGGTCTGGAATTAGTGTCGTATCAGGACTCCCTTTGAATTCTACTAAATACCAATAGGTCTTTTTTACAATAATTACCCCGTCTACCTTTTTATGATAATGCGTGGGAATAAGTTTTTTAAGTATGCGTAAATCATGTTTTGGAAGACCTGTTTCCTCACTTATCTCAATGATTGCTGTCTCTCTACTGCTTGAACCACGTTCTAATTTTCCTTTTGGAAGATCCCACCTACCGTTCTTATGGATGAAAAGAATCTTGTTTTTTTGTATTACAATCCCACCCGAGGTTTTAATCTTACTATTCATTGGCTTTTAGCTTATATAAAAGGTCATACTGTTCTCGTTTTAAATTTTCAAAAGAAACATTGTTTACCACAATATTATAGCTAGGGGTCCCCTTGCTCCACTTTTTTGGTTTTAATATTTTTTTATGATCATAATCAATGGCAGACAATACATATCGCATTGCATTCAAACGCCCAATCATTTTATTATCTGAGTTAATTATAACCCATGGGCACTGCATTGTAGAGGTTTTGCGAAACATTTGCTCTTTATAACTTGTTAATAATTGCCATCTTTTATGTGCTTTCCAATCGTTTGGGGACAGCTTCCAGTATTTTAGCACACTGTTTTCTCTTTGGTGAAAACGAAGCTCTTGGTTTTCCTTTGAAATAGAAAGATAAAACTTGATTAGTACCAACCCATCATCAAGTTGCTTTTTTTCCCACCCATTCACTTTTTTCATAAAGTATTTATACTGTTGTTCTTTACAGTAGCCCATAGCTGGTTGTATCAGTGCGCGCGAATACCAGCTTCGATCAAAGAAATGTATTTTCCCTTTTTCAGGAAGCCTTTTTTCCCAAGTTCTAAACCAATTTTTTTCCTGTTTTTTGGTTGGAACACCAAGCTCGATGACCTCCACTGCTTTTGGCATCATATTCTCAATGAATCTTTTTATGGTAGCTCCTTTTCCTGCAGCATCTCTTCCTTCCATGATTATGCCTACCCTCTTATTCTTTTCTATCACCCACTCTTGAAGTTTTAAAAGTTCAACCTGTAAACGTTTTTTTTCTTTAGTATATAGTTGGTGTGAAAGAGCCTTGTATTCGGTTCTGTTGTAGATGATCATATCAAAATATATGCATTCTTTCTTAAAAATATAAGAGCACTTAAACATATGTCGTTTTCTTACCTTAAACCATTTGTTGAGAAACGCTTTTAAAAGATTACTGCAAAATAATTTGTTCTAACACAATCCTAACATTTGATTCATACTTTTATGTCTTGATTAAATCACCTAATCAACGATTTAAATGTTTTTGTAATTAAAATGAGATTGCATTTTTGAAAAAGTTTTTTTTATCAATACTGGTTTTTACCAGGATGTTCTTAGGCGCCCAAGACGCTGAAAATGAAATTGACACAACGGGCTTAACAATAACAATTCCCTCTGGAGTTGAAATAGAAATATCTGGGGAGGCGGAGGTAGAATTCATTGATGTTGAAGGTCCTGGAGGTGCTCAACATGAAGATGATTTCATGAAAAAGATAGAAACTCGTAGCCCCTACACACAAATAGACAAGACTGTGCTAGATTTCAAGTTGATCTACACAGATAAAATAACATATAATTTTAGCCTTAGGTTCGATGATAATGGTGCATATGCCGATAAACATTATTTGAAATACAAGGAAGATGATTTAAGAATTGAGCTAGGAAAAAACAGGCCTAAAATAGCTCTTAAACGGATAACTGAAGGATATCCGTTAATTGGCACTGCTTATTGGAAGGGTAGACAATATCACCTTGATCTTGAAAAAAAATTTGGCTCTAGTGTGCTGGGAATGTCTGTTGCACTAAAAAGGCCATTGGGCTATGATGATGTTGCTGAAGACAAGTCCTTTAGAATGATGGTATACGATGATACAAAAAAGTTAGATGGTCAGACTGTGGAGTTTGGTTTCAGAGGCGGCCATGAAATAAAACCTCTTAAGCTAGAAGGGTGGTATTATTTTGGAAAACTAATAGATGACGAAGATTGGAAAAAGAGACTTCATTATGACTTTGATTATTATGCTAATATTGAAGCTGATGATGTTTTAAGTGAAAATGCTAACATTGGTCATTTTTGGTTTGGTGGAAGAGCTGAAAGTCATTTAAAAAACACCCTATTAAGAGCCGAATATATTTTTTCAGAAGATGGGTTTTTACCCAGAGATGGATACTACTTTGAACTTGGTCAAAAAATAAAAACCCTACCAACAAGAACTCTTTTTGCAACAGTCCGGTTTGGTCAACTTAGAGTTGACCCTTTTAGGTTAACCACTTCATTTTTAAATCCATATAGAAATCAATACGATAAAACCTTATTGGAAAATGATGACGCTGACAATGAAAGGTTTTATTCAATGTTGAAAGATCCCCACACATGGGAAAGAACTCTTTTGACGCTCGCTCTGGGATACGACATAACTGATTATGCAAAATTAAAATTGGAATATTATTTCTTAGATGAAAAAACTGGTGATAGTGAAGAAACTGCCATAGCTCAAAACAGGCCATATCAACCAAGCGTTGAAGATGATCAATTATTGATACAACTAGAACTAAACTTTTAATTAAAAAAAGGGGAACCCTTGTACAAAAACACAACAATGAAAACTTGCAAGTTTGTTTTTTGCCTGGTATTTGTTTTCATAAGCTGTGAAGACAAAGCTGATGATGACAATAACACACTAGTAGTTGACAGCTTTGACATAACCAAAATAGATGTTGAATCAACAGGTGATTCAGAACAATCGGTTCCGGAGTTGGTTAGATTCATCAATGATAACGAAGGTGTCATAGTCAACTCTATGCAAAACACTATAGATTTTATTAACATAACACCAACGAACTTATCAATGAGTGGTGAAAGCGTACAAATAACTGACGACCCTGACGCTGAATGCAGTTCAATAGATGTTAGCACTGATGAAAGCATAATAGCGGTTGTAGTATCAAAGGGGGCCTGTGAAAGAGGACAACTTTATCTAGTTGATGCCGCAACAAAAAACAAGTATGGGCCATATGATTTGGGTTACAATCCGGATGCGGTTGACATTGCGGTTGATAACGAGTTTGTTGTTGTTGTGAATGAGTTTGACTATGAAGATGGTGTAAGTGGCGGATGTGACTCTCTTGGATTCCCAGGTGTTAGCATCTATGACATTAGTAGCGGCCTTGGATCTGGGGTTCTTATAAAAGACATGCAAATCAACCACACCGGAACCAATGGGAACCTTGCAGAGCCCGAAGGAGTAAAAATCGCACCTGATGGTGTAACAGTCTATATGACACTTCAGGAATCAAATGAAATGGGTTGGTTTTCAATATTAAACCCTCCAGATGTTCTTGAGAACAAAATAACATTTACCAATCCAGAGCACGAACCAGACGGAATTTGGGTAAATAGTGATGGAACCGTAGTGTGTACGGGTGGTGAGTATGATGGAACGATTGGTATAATACTTATTAATACTGATGGTACACCAGGGGCACAATATTATGCCAACTTATCCGATGACCTTCCAAGCACTTGGGATTGGAAAGACCAAAGAAAAGGTATTGAACCTGAGGAGGTTATCATTGTGGAAGAGGGTGGAAAATCTTTTGTCATGGCAACACTCCAAGACCCCGGCGCAGTGGTTGTCTATGACATAACAGACCCCGCTAATCCCATCTGGGATTCAGGTGCAATAACAGAATTAAATGATTACACACCCTTTGTTGATGGCAGTAGTGAATCAGCTGGGGAACCAGAGGGACTTGCTTACAAAAATGGATATGTTCTAGTATCAAACACTGAGGATCCATCTGTATGTCTTTTAAAAGCTTCCTGGTCTAACTAGATAAAAATTTTTACTTTTTCTTCATAATGAAAAATTGGGGGTAAGGAACCTTTTTTTCTGAAAACATTTTTAGTTATCAATGTGTTTATAACAAAAAGCCTTGATGTTTTATTATACCCTGGGAAGAGAAATTGTAAATCGAGTAACTCCATTTTCCATATTGGTCGTTGAAACCTCACCGTTGTGTACAAAAGCTATGTGCTTTACAATTGAAAGACCTAATCCCGTACCTCCGGCTTCGCGATCTCTTGACTTATCAACTCTATAAAACCTCTGGAAAATTTTTTTATGTTGTGAAGGTGCAATCTGATCTCCATGGTTATCAATGTGAATTTCGGTCTTCTCATTTCTGTTTTTACCAATCAGATTAATCTCCTTCCCCTTGTGACCATATTTAATCCCATTTTCTATTAAGTTAGAAACCGCTTCCCTCAACAATTGTGAATCTGCGTTAATAAACAACCCCTCATCACAATAAATATTAATTTTGTTTTGATGATTGCTTGCGCTGTCTAATAAATCATCCTTTGCGTCTTCAAGGATTTGAATTAAAAGTGTTTTCTGTAATTCTATGGTGCTATCTTCCTCTTGAGATTCAATCTTGGAAAGGCGGAGAAGGTCATCAATAATTAGGTTCATTCTATTTGCTTGCTTGAGCACTCTGTTGAGAAAATCTGTTCTCTGTGAATCGTTTATCATATCCTCCTTTAATAGTTCAACATAACCAAGAATGGAGGTTATTGGTGTTTTTAATTCATGACTAACATTTGCTACAAAGTCTTGTCGTATGTTTTCAAGTTGCTTTTGAAGGGTTATGTCATTCAAAACAACTAAAATTCCAGTAATGACGCCTTGTTTTTTTAATTGTGTCCCATTAACAAGAAAGGTTCTTCTTTTGTTCTTCTTTATTATTATTTCTTCTTGATTAACATCAGCGCCCGCCAAAACATTTTTCATTAATTTTATGACTCTTTTATTTTTAATTACTTTTTTTGCTCTATATCCTAAATGGCTATTTTCATTTAAATCTAAATAGTCAATTGCAATTTTATTGATTGATAATATTTTTAGTTTTTTATTTAGCGCAATTATTCCGGCTTGCATACTTGATAAAATGAATTCCCTATCATTTCTTTCGCGTTCAATGATTCTAATTCTTTTATCAATCTCTATCGCCATTTTATTTAAGGACTGGGAAAGAGAGGATAGCTCTTTTGTTTTATAATTAGGCAAGGGATTTGAAAGATTAAGAGTGTTTACAAAAGTTTCAGTTTTTTTTCTTATGTGTTGTAATGGTACGGTTACCTTTTGAGAAAAATAGTAACTTAATAATAGAATTAAGAACCCAACAAAAAGCCCAATTAAAATGAACCTTTTTTGTAGGTCATATATGGTATCATTCAGGCCTGCTAATGATTTTGATACGCGAACGATTAAACTTTTTTTATCATGGTCATGGATTATTGCTAAATACATCATGTTCTCTTGAAGTGTTTTGCTAAATCTTTGAGAAGAACCAACGTAATCCTTTTTTGCTTCAACTACTTCAGGTCTAGAACTGTGGTTGTCCATATTGATTGGTTCTTGCTCAGAATCACCAATAACCAAACCATTGGAATCAATTAAGGTAATGCGCATATTTGATTCCATGCCTAGCTTTTTTATTAATTTTTGAACTGCCGTCGTAGAGTTTAAGGTGGTTTGTTCTAGTATGATAGAAACAAGGCTTGCCCTATCTAACAATTCATCTTTTGTCTGTAAGTAGTAGAAGTCGCGTATTGCGCTATTAATAAAAAATATTAAAGCGACTATGCCAATCACCATCATTGGCATAAAAGTATAAAATAGTTGTAAAAATAAAGGTCTACGTTTCATCAGGGTGAAATCTATAACCAACACCTCTAATGGTTTCTATTAATTTTCCCTTTTTACCTAATTTTTTTCTTAATCCGACTACTTGGAAATCAACAGACCTATCAGTTACAGGATAATTATCACCTCTAATTTTATTAATAATTTGGTATCTGGTAAAAACCCAACCAGGATGTGAACAAAGGTGGTGCAGCAATTGGAATTCTGTAAAAGTTAGTTCTATTTTATTATTATCAACCCTAACGTCCCTAGTTATTGAATTAATTGTTATGCCAAAGATGTTTATGATGTTTTGCATATCGGGGTTATAATATTTACGCCTTAATACAGAATTAATTCTGGCTTTAAGCACATTAAAACTGAATGGCTTTGTGACATAATCATCTGCGCCGGTCTCTAGTCCTTTAATAATGTCATCTTCTTGACCGAGCGCCGTAATCATTATTATAAATATATTCTTAGTATCAATATCTGTTTTTATTTTTTTTGCAACTTTAAGACCATGAATCCCTGGCAACATAAGATCTAATAGAATTAAATGAGGTTTTTTTTCNCGTGCTTTTTTTAATCCATCTTCTCCATTAAATGCCATAATAGTAGTATANCCNATTTTGTTGAGATTAAACTTTAGCAANTCACAAATGTCAACTTCATCTTCAATAATAAGGATGGTTTTAGTNTCGTATCCCATGTTTTGATTTNTTAGATGTATCGCTATTTATTTTGAAGGGCATATTGTTCATTTTGAAAATTAATATCATCCATNGCATTAATTAANTTTTCTTNACAGAAATCANATTGTTCNTTTTNATCAAACAATAANGGTTTACCGTATTGTAAAAAAATTTTNCCAAANGGTTTTTCTAAAAAAAATGTNTGCCAATTTTTGAAGGTCCAATTTTTAGTNGANAATATTCCAACNGGNANAATTATGGAATTGGTTTTTTGGGCNGCTCTNATAATACCNGGTTTAGGTATTTTTTCAGGACCCNTTGGTCCNTCCGGTGTTAAGCCTATAATAATGGGCGGNTTGTTTAATAANTCGATAATTTCATTNTATACATCCGTACCACCNTGTGAGCTTGACCCCCTAAGTGCTTTCCATCCTAATTTTTTACTNACACGTACTAAAATTTCAGCATCTTTNTGNGTGCCAGCTAGTCCATATGGNCGATATGTTGAAAGATGCATGAATGGTGCTAAAAGTTTTCCATGCCAAACTGAAATTATAACATTTTTTCCNTTGGCCAANGANTTCCTAATGTNNTCTTCACCCCTAATGTCCCATCTGTTAGTAGTATAAAANATTTTAAGTAAAAAGTATAGGAGTTGTGATTGTATCCAAAGTATCATTATTAGAACTAGGTATATTAGATATTTAAAATAATACATAATAATAGAAAATAGGAAATAAATATTTTGGATATGTATTTTGTAATTATTTTTTTTCATAGTGTGTTTTAAATTATTGTTTTTACGGGATTTTTGTGTATATGATAGATGCAAATTTTTTTTGTGTATGAATAGGTGGATGTTTTATACCATTAAACAAAAGATAAACGCTAATAGGAAAAGAAAATTAAAAACTGGAAGGCAAGTTGGAGCAGCTGTTTTGATAAATAAAAGAAAAAAGTTTTTATTTAAATATTTAACTTGAAAAAGTTTAAAATATTTTATAGAAAATGAATTTGAAAAATATTTTTTTGTAAAATGATTCATTTCTATTAAAGATTTTCAAATAATTAAAAATTTTTTATAATTGATTAAATTAGTTTTAAATCTAATTATAATAATTTTTGACATTTTGTTAACCTATTAATTTTTTTTTACTTAAACACTATTATGATTTCTTTTATTTTATAATTTTTTCAATTGTTTTTATATAACATTACCTTTTCCATTGAAAGCACATAAAGAATTAATTTTCGAAATTTAATAGGAATGTCATTACAAAACGTAGATATGTTCATAAAAATGTTAAATATAGAATTACAATATACAGTTCTGACCTTTTTGAAAGAGGGGATGTAAAGTTTTATATCACTTTTTGTGTTTTTCAGTTAAAATATATCTTTATATATTGTTTACTTAAATTATTTATAGCAACAGTCAGATTTAGCAATTATATTGATAATTGAATGAGGATTTAATAAGATATATAGAATATTTTTGTTTGCTAATTGTTTGTTTATATTGGTTTAATAACGTTTAATCTTATTATCTATCTTAACAGACCACTGGTCTATTCCACCTATTACATTATAGGCACTAATCCCATTGTTTTTTAGATATTTTACTACTTGTGCGGACCTAACTCCTGAATGGCATATAATGGCATATTCCATGTTTTGGTTAAATTCTGATAGTTTAAGTGGTACGCTATTCATTGGAATGTTTTTTGACGTTTTAATATTACAATAATCAAACTCCCACTCTTCTCTTACATCGATAAGTGTTATGGATTTTGTTTTTAACTTCACTTTAAGAATATCAACGGTGATCTCTTGGTTCATCTGCACACCTCTAAATCTGTGATGACACCGTCTATATTGTGTTGTTTACACCATTGAATAGCTGGATAGTTATTAACGGTCCAAGCATTTATGCCTAAGTTTCTTAACTTACACATAGTAAATAGCTCCTCATCAATAAGGTCTGCCCTCGGGTGTAAATAAGCAGGATGGACTATATGAACAACCCAGAGGTATTCCCTGTTTTGGTATAAAAACCCTGTCTTGATTTTTTTATGAAATATTTTAAAATACATTAAAACAAGTGGATTAAAAGATGAGATGATAATTCTTTCTACGGGTAGAGAACCGATAATGTTGCCCAATGCCCGGGCTGTTGATAGATCTGTGAGATTGGGAGCCTTTATTTCAATATTATATTTTAGTTTATTTGAGGTTTTTTTTATAACATCATCAAGAAAACATATTTTAGTCGGTGTAATAGTTTTATCATAAACTCCGTTATTAATATACTTAAGTTCATTTTTGTTTAATTTATGGACATATCCTTTTCCATTGGTTTCTCTTTCAAGATCGAAATTATGACTGCAGACTAGATGCCCATCCGCCGTGCCCATGATATCAAACTCAACCCATTGAAATCCAATTTTTTCTGCGTCCAGGATAGCCTCTAAAGAGTTTTCTGGGTAATTCTTTTTATATCCCCTATGTGAATGGAATACGGTTTTATCAACTTGAAATTTGTATTCATCTTTAACTCTCCAGTAAAAAACATGTCTGAGAAATAAAATTAATATCAGGAGTAAAAAAATTGATATCATTTTTTTGGATAAAACTCCATTAATCTGATATTTTTATGTTGTTTTATTTTTCCTTTTGAAAACAATGTAGTTCTATACCTACCATCGTTATATAAATCGGATTGATCATCGTAATGCGGGCTATTATATAAACCAGATTGTCCAGTAGGTATAATCACTTTGGAACTATCTAAATTGTTAAAATCAACAATTCTACGCATAGACGCACCTGATATTTGCTTATATGATTCAATACGCGAGTATCCACCAGCATTTGGTGTACCATCGGAACCCCCTGTAGGAAATGGACCGATGTTTAACCCAAATAAGAGGTCAAGCACTCTACTCTTACCCAATATATGATTGTGAGTTAAAAAATGTGCGTTTCCCCATTTCCAATTTGACCAGTCATTACCAAATTTATTTTCAATCTCCTTAATGGAATTGATAAAGGCATAATTTATAACTTCATTTATATTTTCAACTTTATTGTTTGTTGTTATGTCGTCTATCCAAGTTGACGTCCTATTAACCAGAATAGTTCTTAGTATTCGATTTGTTAAATATTTTAACCCGGTAAATGCCTCTAAATATTTTCCTCCTAGTAACTCAAACTCATCCTGAAACAGTGACAGGGTTAATTGTTTAAGCATTACATGAAATACAAGAGCAGCTTGCGAATTTTTGGTCTCCACATAATTCCAGTCCTCTAAAAACTCAACCGCCCTTTGTGCCCCAGGTGCCAACCCACTTTTGTCTAGTTCGTATAAAATTTGCGGAACAACCTCTCGTGCCAATTCAGAAGTTAGGTCCAGTTGAAGTTCCTGCATTTCAACAACAGACATNGAATCTTTAGAGTTAATAAACTTACTAATACGAGACGCCCTACTCGGGTCNGCCCACAAACCGCTTATGTAATANGGAAAGGTCTTGGAACTTATTGTTTTATTATTCGCAGTAGAAATGTACCCAGACTCAGGGTTTAAAATANATGGCATNTCATCATAGGGCACCTTGCCCTTCCAATCNTATAAACTTANNTGGCCCGGGCTAGGCACCATTGANAAGCCCGNNTTTCTTATCGGAACATAGACAGCAGGCCTCCAACCAATGTTTCCATCTAAGTCTGCATAAACTATGTTTTGGCCAGGAACCCCGAACTTACTTACCGCTAATGAAAAATCGTCCCAATTCTTCATTGTTGTTAACCCAACCCATGCATCCATTTCGTTTGTAATCCAATGTCCAGTCCAAGACATGGAAACCACTGTTTTTTCTTCATCTATTAAAGAATGTACCCCGCTAATTATTGGTCCTCTATGTGTTGAAAAAACTGTTACTGTTGTGTCATTTTTATTTTTAATCTTGAAAACTTCAACACTCTCCTGTAATTCACGCCACTCATTATTAAACAAATATTTGTTCTTTTCATCAAATTTTATTTTTTCAATATAAAAATCCATATCGTCCACCATGGTATTAGTAAAACCCCATGCCGCTCTATTGTTTTGTCCTATCACTGGAAGCGGTATTCCTGCCAAACACATCCCAGAAACGTCAAACCTTCCTCCGGATAATCGTATTTCATACCATCTTGGTGGCTGAGAATAGGCAAGGTGCGGATCGTTCGCCAAGAGAGGTTTACCAGACTTTGTCTTTTTTCCTGATAATACCCAATTATTTGATCCTATATCAGAGTTTGCATTTCCGAGTATTCCTCTTATCCTATACTCGTTTTCTAATATTTTGCCATATGACTTATTTAACTCCACACGATTTAATTCTGCAATAGTGGGTTTATCCAAATCCTCAAATGGAATCAACTCCATTAACTTTTCTTTCCCAAAATAAGTCTCTATAGCTCCGAACACCAATTCTGGTTTCCAGGAACTTGACATTTCATGTGCCATTAGCCTCGTATATCCGGCAACCACTTCAGGGGACCAATAAACGGGCGTAAATCCCAAAATCTTAAACTCTATAGGCAAGTCTTCTCTAACCTCATCTATTCTGTGGTTGATTCCTTTACAAAAATATTCAAATATTAAGCGATTTTTCTGGTCCATCTCTTGAACCAGCTTCTTTCCAGTATCATATATTTTCCAGGTTCTTAGATATATGTCTT
The DNA here is from genome assembly GCA_002718655.1 of Fidelibacterota bacterium. GTDB lineage: Bacteria > Fidelibacterota > Marinisomatia > Marinisomatales > UBA1611 > NZWG01. The sequence goes on along the minus strand of PBFM01000021.1, from coordinate 9,001 downwards.
TATTTAAATACTTCGTTCCTAAAACTGAAGCCAACTCACCTTTCACAGCTAAAGATACCATTGCTAACTGAAACAGTCTTTCTCTTGCTGCAACATACCCCGCTACAAAAAAAAGGTCGTTTTCGTTTTTTGCAAAAACATGAGGTACCCCAAATTCATTAGTATATACTTCGACCTTATCTGATAATTCATTTAACTCAATAACTCCTTGATAATTTGGTGGTTTATGATAGAGCCAATCATAAAAGGTCCAAAACCCCACTAACGAACCCGTTAATAAAACCATTAAAAATTTTTTCTTCATCTTCTTCAACCTACTCAATGCTCGTAATGATATTGCAAAGAACCCAACCGTTGGGGTCTATTTTCAAATCTGAATTAACTGGGATTACTATTCTTTTTTGCTTATTGTTTATTTCCAGTTTTTTTTGTCTAGCTCCATCAAATGATTCATAACTTATTTCCACTGGCATTTTAAACCCGGCATCTACCCAACGCATATCAATAAATTTTTTATTTTTATAGGTTTTTTCAACCACCTCTAGTGTTGGTAATTCTTTAGAAAATAAATAGTTGGAAAAAAACCAATCCAGATTTCTTCCTGAGTTTTCATTTATTAGAGATATAAATTCTTTTGTAGTAGTTTGATTGCCCTTAAGGTCTTTGGGCATATTAACAAACTCTTTTAAACTACCCCAAAGAATTTGTTTTCCAATTAAATATCTTAACATGTGTAAAACATACGCACCTTTGTAATATACATCGTTTCCTGCTACATCACCAGAGGTTGAGCTGAAAGCGGGAACCAAGGGTTTGCTGTTTTTGATATTTGGCACAAATCGCTCCTTAACAAATGCCTTTGCTATTTCAAGACCATGGTTTTTTTCTACATACATAGCCTCAGCGTATGTAACAAACCCCTCATGTATCCAAAAATCTTTCCAATCCTTAACGCTGATAAAGTTTCCGAACCACTCATGCCCCATTTCATGAAAAAGAATAAAATCGTAACCGAGTTTTGTTTTTTTATATTTATTGCCATATGCGTTAATGGTTTGATGCTCCATTCCTAAATATGGAGTATGAACGATTCCAAACTTTTCATCTATCCATGGATACTGACCAAAAATTGATGCGTAAAAATTTAGATGTTTTTCCGCTTCCTCAAGCAGTTGAGTACCACCACTCACCATCTCGGGCAACACATAATATTCCATTTTTATCGGCTTGTCTAAAACGTAACCATTTTTTCTTAACACCTCAAACCCTCCAATTGTGAAATTTATATTATACGCACTTATTGGATAACTTGTTTTCCAATGCCATCTAGTCCATCTGTCTTTTTCTTTTTGTTTTGAAAGTAGTAGTCCATTAGATACCGCCATTAATGGGTCTGGAACCGCAATGATTATTTCTGCACCTTCAACCTTATCACTAGGATGTTCTACACATGGAAACCATATGTGTGCGCCATTAGACTGACAAGATACACCAAGCCAAGCCAGTCCTTGTTTGTCCTTTGACCAGGTAAAGCCCCCGTCCCAAGGAGGGTTTTTTGCTTCTGGAGGTCTTCCACCATACTTTATCACCAGTTCATGGTCAACAAAAAGACCAAGTCCATAATTATTTATTAATACAGCATTGTTGTTATGCTCATAAGCGAGACTTGTCCCGTTTATGGTTGCGCCCGAAACGTAATATTTGTCTATTAGGTCTATCTCAATTTGATCTGTTTCTTGCAACAATTGAAAGAGTATTGTTACCTGACCAACAATGGTTTTTTTATATGGGTCCACTCTTAAGCTGATAGTGTAGTGCTTCACGTCCATTGATTCTTGGGCAGGGGATATTTTCCCCCCACTATTATTTGTTTTCCCAAAAACCATAGAAAACATAAGAATTAAGGGGGTTGAGAAATGAAAACTTGTCATTTTATGATTTTATATTGAAACTGAAAAATGCCATTTCTTTTGTCAACCTCAATTAATCTTATGAAATTAAGGTCTATTCCTTTTTTCCCATCCCCATCAAAAAGAGGAACACCATCACCAAAAATGTATGGGTGTGGGGTTACATATACATGGGTAAGGTGGTCGATGAATTTATAATATGTTTTACCACCTCCAATCACAAAGCATTTTTCTTTAGTTATTTTACTAAGAATCGTTTTGGGGTTGTCTCCTCTGGTAACAACAAAACACTCCCTACCATGGAGTGTTTTTGGAATTGTTTTGTAGGTGTTTGATCCCATTATAACAGGCCACCCCATAGTCTGGTCTTTAAAGAGCGATAGGTCTTTGGACCAGTTGATTGTTTCTAGGTTGTTCCTTGCAATAAATCCATCAACAGTAACAGCCGCAATTAAAACAACCCGGCGAGGCATCTTTGCTTATTCGTACACTCTTTCTGACTTCCAAGACGCAAGGTCAGAAAAGGAGTTTTCAACCCCTGTTTTGTTCTCGTGATTATTTGCAAATGTTAAAACATTAACCATTTTTCTTGAATCTGGAGATATGATTTTTGACAAAAGCTCAACTGCCGTGGTTTTCTTTAGGTCTTTTAATGCGAGAACGGTTTCTTCATCACGTGAAAAATTTCCATCGTACTCAAAAATAAAATTTTTCAATTTAGACGCCCTTTCAGATATACTCATGGGTTTTTTCTCAAGTTGTTCTACGGAAGAATCAATCAACTGTTCGAAAGTTTCTTGATCCATTTCATTTAACACTTGAGACGCTTGAGATATAAACCCGTCAACTCTTTTGTTTAACTCATCAGCGGGATAAACTCCCGATTGAATTAAAAAGTTAAGATAGTGAGTTTCGTCATAGTTGCTTGAATAAGACCAAACTATGTATCCTAACTGCTGGTTTGTTCTCATTTCAGTGTAAAAAGGTTGTTCCAGAGCCTTGCTTATTATGGCGGCCGATGCTCTTATCTCTGGGGAGTCTTTACCAATCACATATTTTCTAAATATACAGGAATTGTTTACCAGTAGGTCTTTCGCATATTGAACGGTCTCTGGGTTATCCATCCTAAGATAATCTAGTTCAAAAGCTTTTTCTCTTTCTAGAGCTTTCGTGTTTGTCTTTTTCCTAAAGAGCTCAAGCACTTTTTCACCATCTTCTTTGTTAAAATCACCGTATACCATAGCCTCTACAAACGTTTTTTCATATAAAGAGCGCGCATACCTTTTTATTTCTTCATGAGAAACTTGGCTTGCAATGGGGAGTGCGTCTTCCCATGTGTATTTAACATTGAAAAATAAATCTGGGGCCATTTCTCTAGTCTGTTGGTGCGCGTCTGACAGTGAAAAATTTTCATAATCTCTAACTAGTTTATCTTTTAGTGCATCAAACTGAACGTCTGTTATGGTAAATGCAACCATATGTTCAAGCATAAGCTCATATAGTTTTAGTGATGATTCAGTATATCCATTTACATCAACATATATACCCTCATACCCCTCCCTAATCGAATAATTCAAACCTGCTTGCTTTGCGGGATAGCTTAACTCATTCAACGATTCATTCACACAAGCAGAGTAAAACCTTGAATGGACCCTGTGCTGCACGCTCATTTTTTCTTTTGGAAATAGAATTTTTAGACTAATCACCCCCTTTGGACGAAGAAACTCATGGTCTTGTCCAAAGAATAAACTTGCGCCATTTCCAGAAGCAATTTCTCTTGGAAGAATTGTTTTATCAGATTTTCTTTTTGGAATGGATGCTTTTTGGGGTATAAATGGATTTTTTTCAGGTATTGATAATTCTGGGCGAACCCTTGTGTAAACTAGCTCATCATAAAAAACATCATCTTCATCGTATGAATAAGGAGCTTGATAAAAATGCTCTACCTTATTGGTTTCTACTCCCTTGGCAATCAACATTGTAAGCATGTTATTAGGGGTGATGTAGGTGAGCAAAGATTCATAGTTTTTTGAACTGCCATCAGAGTATATATAATTAATTCTTCCAGCGTCCTCAATTGGGTACATCATCACTTCATTTGCCAATTGCGTTGCTCGCCACATTCCCTCTCCCTTGCTAGTGAAGGTTTCATCAAGAGAAGACATGGTTTTTAATTCTTCAAAAACATGCTTGACGTGTCCTGATTTTTTCATTAAATCAACATAGTCCATTGTTGCTTTAATTACTTCACGGTAATTCTCTTGCCCTTTTGACGTAAGCCCAATTGAAACAGTTGCAGATCCATAATCTCCAGTTTGCGATCCGGCACCAGCAGACAATGTAGTTGCCCAACCATTGTCTTTTAAATACGATAAAAGGCTACCTTTACCTTCATGGCCCAAAACAAAACCAAACTGCCTTCCTGGCTTACTATGATAAAGTTCACGAGTACTGGGAAGAGCAAACATCATTACTAAGTTTCTAACATCTTTGATTGGGTCAATTCGCACTAACCTAAACGTTTCTTTCTTTTCAAAATAATCTGAGTCATAACTATTCCGTTCTTTTTTGTTGTTTTTTATGCCAGAAAAATATTTTCTAGCCCACAACTCCATTTCATCAAGTGAGTGGGTGCTTAAAAGAGCTAGTCCCATTCTGTTGGAACTGTAGTGCTTTTCATAAAACTCTATCAACTCATCTCTAGTTATGTCACCTAATGTTTCTAGGTTTCCCGTATTAAACATTTGCTGAGGGTGTCCCTCTTTAGCGAAAAGACCGGAAATCATAAACCTTCTCCAGTTATCATTCATAATATTCTTCTGATGTTCTGAGTTGACCGCATTCACTTCTCTGGATGTGTATTCTTCAGTGAATAAGGGGCTTGTAAAAAATTGAGAAAAGCGATCAATCGCACCTTCAAACGCATCGGGTAAAACCTGGAACTGGTAATTTGTCAAGTCACTTGAGGTATAGGCGTTTGCATACCCACCGTTTGTGCGTAAATAGGTGCTGTATTCATCAACATCAGGGTATTTCTCCGTACCAAGAAACAACATGTGCTCCAAAAAGTGTGCTAGCCCCTGCCGGTCATTTGGGTTATCCAGTGAACCAACCTGCACAGAAACAGAAGCAGCTGAAATGTTAAAACTTGGATCAGACAAAAGGTAGACCTTTAGTTCGTTATTAAGAACTAGTGTTCTAACCTGTGATTTGTCTAGTGGATGTTTCATGTGGCTTCCTTTGTCACAAGCAATAAAAACGAGTAAAATAACTAGCAAAAACTTTCTCATTGTTGGTTTCCTTTGATGTTGTATTATGTATCAAGAGCTTTATCAATTATAAAGATAAGGTATTTACGGTGGGCTTTCGTTGGTTCGTTTACGCCATTATATCTAGATGCGTATTTTTTTATTTTATTTAAACTTTCAAACGCTGTTGATATTGCAACGTGGTCGTATTTTCCCTTGTCTTTGTTATGTACGATTTTAATCAAACGCTTTGTGTAATCAGTTTGAAGATTCATTCTCATCGTATTTACATTTGACCCTGCATCAGCAGAAAAACATGCGGTCGTTAAATCACTTAACACCTCATTAATTCCGTATTCATTTCCATAAAGCTGTGTGTCTGAAATTCTTTTTAATACATTCGCATGTAACAACTGACTTAAAACACCTTTTTGCATGTTTAAAACCATATCATGAATCTTGGGGTCTTTTGTACCGCTCCACCCTCTGCGCTGCCATTGCAGATGACCATAAATCTTTTCGGGAATCTTGAAGGCATCAGGAGCAAAAACATAATTATTAAGTAAGGTCATTGACCACTTTTGTTTTTCTTTTGGTATTGGGTTAAATGGCTCGCTCTTGCCCTCTTGACCAACCATGGACCTATCCATGTATACACCACCCACATATCGGGAAATGACTCTAGCACAGTTTGCGTATTCGCCATTTAAAACAGAAAAAGCATCTCTGAAACCATGATATGACTCACCCGGAACCTCAAAGCGGCCTAATAAGTTTGGATAGATGGAGCGAATTATATCCATTCTCTGTTGTGCATATCTAACCGGGTCATCGCTCATATCAGAAACATTAATTCTTGGGTCTATTCCCTTTCCTGGGCTTCTCATATCATCAGCATCGTTTCCAAAGCCATATTCTTTTTTTGTAGACTTACTCAAAAGGTTTTTCACTCTCTCTTTTTCATCTTCGGGGTTTTTTTCAGGTGGTGTATAACCATATTGGATTGCCCAAATATCGTATGGCCCAGGAGTAGTGGAATAAAACTGGCCGTGGTGTTTTGAATCAGGACCCACATTTGCAGTTACATAATCCATTACTGAACTAGTTAAACCAATGGGTTCTGTAATGTGTCTATCGTGAATGTTGTTGAAACTATGTAAATTACTAGCAAAGAAGTTATGACTCAGTCCTAGAGTGTGGCCGACCTCATGTAATGTAAGCTTAACGAGACTTTCGTAGATAATCTTGTGTTGTTCAAGCTGCGAATAGTCTTGTAGTGATGAACCTGCCGCCAACAAACCAAACATGTTTCCTTGTTGCATCATTTCACCGGCTTGGCAGCCCTCTAGGCTAACATCACTAAACCCGGAAGAAAATGTTTCATAAATTTTTTGATATTTAACCCGATTGGTAAAGTAGACATATTCTAACATTATGTCCGCACCAAGAATCTGGCCGGTACGAGGATTTACAAAACTAGGACCATAACCACCAAAAGGAGGCCTAGGTGAAGACGTCCACCGCAAAACATTATATCTAATATCCCCAGCATCCCAACTAGCATCATCGGGTTGAACCTGCACATCAATTGCGTTTATCAGACCGGCTTTCTCAAACGCCTTGTTCCAAGCTAAAACACCCTCCTTTATTGCATCTCTAAACTCGTGAGGAGTAGTGTTCTCTATCCACCAAACGACAGGCTCAACCACCTCTGACCTCTCCTGGCCAGGGTTCTTTTTTTCTAGGTGCCATCTATGAATCATGTCTCTATATGGTGTAGGGTCATCTGCAGCCGTCATATCTGTTATTTGTGTGACAAAATAACCAACCCGAGGGTCTTCAAACCTTGGTTTGTAGTTGTTTGATGGCATTTTAATAAAGCTGTGTTGTATGGCCACGTTTACCGACCTTGGGTCAGTTAATCCATTATCCGAACCCCAATTGGTTGGAGAGGGATTTGTATAAACATATTGCACAACCAAATCTGTATTCTCGGGATAGTTTTTTAAAGATGAATACTTTGTTCTTTCTTTTGCCAAACGACCAAGTTTAAATGGGTTTTTGTTTGCGCCCCCAGGAATAAAACCTCTCGTTATTTGATGTAATGCCTCTGTAAGAAAAATATTGTCTACCCCAATTAAACACATCCCATCTTTTTCTGCAACAATGTAAGAAGACGCTAGAATAGCGGTGCTGACATTTGCATCTGAAGACCGGTGTAATGGAGTTGTTGGGTCAAAATACATCGAGTTGTTTTGAACCTCAAACTCTACTCTATTAAAATAACGCTTCAGTTTTATTACTCGAGCACCACGGTATTGGCCCTTAAAAACACCAGCGTTTAATTGCCCATTTAACCCATGTACAAAGTGAATATATTCCTGGTTTAGTTGGTCTTTTTTCACTAACATGTACAATTTCCCGTTTGTTGTGTCTTGATGCATTGTGATAAGCCCAGGGATTTCTTTGGTGTTTTTCAAAGCCTCTTCCATGGTTTTTTTCTTAGGCGGCCCTTGTGGCTTTTGTTGGCTACCTTCAACCTTGGTTTGTTGATTCATGTTTGGGTTTTGCCCAACAATTGGCATGGACAAGTAAAAAGTTAAGAACAGAATTCGTTTCATTTCATTTTACTCCTTTTGGTGGAACATAAAGATCAGTCATGGTTCCTGAAAAAACTTCAGTGGCAGCAGCAAATGTCTCTCCGAGCGTGGGGTGAGGGTGAATGGTAAGGCCTACGTCTTCAGCATCTGCCCCCATTTCAATAGCAAGACATGCTTCAGATATCAGATCCCCTGCAGCGGGACCAACAATGGCAGCACCAAGCAGTCTCTTGGTAACCGGATCAAATAATGTTTTTGTTTTTCCCTGTATAGCATTTACGATCATTGCTTTTCCGCTCGCAGCCCACGGAAACTCGCTTTTTTCATAAGGTATATTGTTTAACCGCGCCTCTTTTTCCGTAAGCCCCACCCACGCAACCTCCGGATCTGTATAAACCACATTGGGAATAACGCTGGCATCCATTGCTGCGGGGAGCCCACAAGCCACCTCTGCTGCTATCTTACCTTCATATGTTGCTTTATGGGCTAACATAGGGTTCCCAACTATGTCGCCAATAGCAAATATGTTTTTTACAGATGTTCTCTGATAATCATCAACCACAATAAACTCATTTTTGTTAGTTTTGATATCCGTGTTTGATATTCCCAGTGAATTGCTGTTTGGTTTTCTTCCTACAGATACTAGAACCCTATCAAAAACCTCTTCTTTTGTTTTGTTGTCGTGCTCTATCACAACCTTAACGGTGTCTTCGTCCATTGGCAAAAAGCCAACTACCTTAGAAGACAAAGATATGGAACTAAACTCCTTTTTTAACCTTCTTAGAAGTGGCTTAACAACATCAGAATCAGCACCGGGAATAATTTCTGGTAAAAACTCAACCACTGAAACGCTTGCGCCAAGCGAAGCGTAAACTTGCCCCAGCTCAAGACCTATTACTCCACCACCAATTACCAATAGTTTTTTTGGAACCTCGTTTAATTGGAGAGCGGTTCTAGAGGTTAAAATCGAAGAGTGTTCGATAGGAACATTGGGAACCATAGATGCTTTTGAACCGGCAGCTATTATACACTTATCAAATAGCAATTGAACTGAGTTTTTATTGGATTCAATACTGAGTTCAGAGTTTGATAAGAAAAATGCGGAACCATTAATAACCTCCACACCTCTTGCTTTCGCTAACTTTTCTATACCTCCACCTAACTGAGATACGATTTTTTCTTTTGACTCTCTTATGGTTTTTATGTCTATTTTTGGTTTGCCATATGAGACTCCTACTTTTTC
>PBFM01000020.1 GCA_002718655.1 Fidelibacterota bacterium | reverse complement strand
TTTGTTAATGGCACTTTTCAGGGTTGGGGTACTCTACATATTATCGGCGGTGAAAAATATGAAGGTGAATGGAAAAATGGTAAAAAAGATGGGGAAGGAACTTATTATTATCCCTTTGGCAATACTTATAGGGGTGAATGGAAAAACGATTTAAGAAATGGATTTGGGATATACATATATCCATTTGGAAAACGATATGAAGGTGAATGGAAAAACGGTAAGAAGCATGGTAAAGGTATTTCAACTGATGGTAAAGGAAATATTTATGAAGGTCAGTTTATTAATGACAAGCGACAGGGGAAGGGTATTTATAAGTTTAAAAGTGGTAATATTTATGAAGGAGAATTTCTTGATGGTAAAAAACATGGGAAGGGTATTTTTCGTTATACAAACGGAGATGTTTATGAAGGTGATTATTTTGATGGAAATATGGAAGGAAAAGGGGTATTCATATTCAAAAATGGTAATATTTATGAAGGTGAATGGAAAAATGATAAAAGCAATGGTAAGGGAATTTATAAGTTTAAAAATGGTGATGTTTATGAGGGCGAGTTCAAGAATGGGAAACAAAATGGTGAGGGTACATTCTCATATACAGATGGAGAGAAATATATAGGTGAACATTTAAATGGGAAACGGACAGGGAGAGGTATATATACTTTTAAAAATGGTAATGTTTATAAAGGCGATTTTTGGGATGGAATAAAAAATGGATTGGGAAAATTTATTTATCCTAACGGTAATGTGTATGATGGGCAATGGAAAAATGACATTAAACATGGTGAGGGTACATTTACATTTTCATCTGGAGCAGAATATAAAGGACAATGGAATAATGGTTCAATGGAAGGTTTTGGTACATATAGTTATGAAAATGGTGATTTTTACAAAGGAGATTTTAAATCAGGTGAAATGCACGGAAAAGGATCTTACGTTTTTGCAAATGGTAATGAATATGATGGTGAATGGAAGAATGATAGGATTGAAGGAAAAGGAATTTACAGCTCAGCAAATGGAAATTATTATAAAGGAACATTTACTGATGGGAAACTTAATGGACAGGGAATCTTTAAATCATCTATAGGTGAGACCTATCAAGGAGAATGGGTTCATGGTAGAATGAATGGTAGAGGTATGTATACTTTTTCAAATGGGAATAGATATGATGGTGAATGGAAGAATGATAGGCGCACTGGCTATGGAATATACTATTACGCAAATGGGAACCTTTATGAAGGAAAATTTTTAGATGGTAGAAGAAATGGGAAGGGTACTTTCAGATATATTAATGGTGATTTATATGTTGGTAATTGGGAAAATGGAAAGAAACATGGTCATGGAGAATACTACTATGCAAATGGGGACAATTATTTGGGTAATTGGAAACATGATAAAAAAGAAGGAAAGGGTGATTTCACCTTTGCAGATGGGAAAAATTATATTGGTACTTTCATTGATGATAGGATTGAAGGCAAGGGAGTATTCACCTATTCAGATGGGAAAAGATTCGTTGGGAATTGGTTAGATGGGAAAATGTATGGACTAGGAACATTTAATGATTTAGAAGGAAATAAATATGATGGGCAGTGGGATAATAGTATGTACCACGGGGTTGGAAAATTTTCATATGCAAATGGAGATATTTATGATGGTAACTGGAAAAAAAATAAATATAATGGTAAAGGAACTTATATTTATTCAAATGGTGATGAATATATAGGGAATTGGTTAAAAGGAGAAAAACAAGGACATGGAATTTTAAATACAATAGATAGTGCAAGGTATGCAGGGTTATGGTCTGGTAATTTACGTAGTGGTGATGGAGTTCAGAAATACTCTAATGGTGACAGGTATGATGGAGAATGGATAAATGACATGAGAGATGGTCAAGGTAAAATGGAATATGCAATGGGAGATGAATATGATGGAATATGGTCTAAAGACTTGAAAAATGGTCAAGGAAAACAAACATATAGTAATGGAGCTACTTACTTTGGGAATTGGATAAATGACATGAGAGATGGTCAAGGCAAAATGGAATATTCAAATGGTGATATTTATGAAGGTGGTTGGAGTAAAAATAAAATATTGGGTATGGGTATCTATAAATATTCAAATGGTGATGTATACGATGGAGAATGGATTAATGGTATGAGATATGGCAAGGGCTCTTTTATAACGAAAGATAATGAAAAATATAATGGTGATTGGAAAGACGATTTAAAAAATGGTCAAGGCAAAATGGAATATTCAAATGGTGATAAATATAATGGAGATTGGGCAAACGATAAGATGAATGGTATTGGAACTTATACTGATATAGTTGGGCATCGTTACAGCGGAGATTGGATTGATGGAAAAAGATATGGTAAAGGAACTTATTCATTTGTTGGTCAGAAAAAAGATAAAAATTATGATGGTAAACCACTTTTTTTTCAAGGTACTCGTTATGTAGGAGAGTGGAAAGAAAATAAGTTTAATGGGGAAGGAATATTTAAGTATGTAAATGGTGATACATACGAAGGGGATTGGATGATGGATAGCCGTAATGGTAATGGGAAAATGATTTTTTCGAATGGCGAGGAGTATGTTGGGTATTGGAAAAACGACCTTAGGCATGGGAACGGTAAAATGAAATTTACTAATGGTGATGAATATATAGGGAATTGGGTATCAGACTATATGGAGGGTGAAGGTCAAATGAAATATGATAATGGGAACCAATATATTGGACAATGGGTAAAAAACGAAAGAGAAGGAAGAGGTGTTTTGACTTACAGTACTGGTGAAAAGTATGATGGAATGTGGATGAATAATTCAAGAAATGGTCAGGGGAAGTATCATTATGAGAATGGAGATGTTTATGAAGGACAATGGTTAAATGGATTAAAAAACGGATATGGTTTGATTACTGACAAAAAAGGAAATACTTATGAAGGAGATTGGGAAAATGATTTAAAAACTGGTTTGGGGAAAAATATTTATCCTAATGGTGATATCTATAGTGGTAATTGGGAAAGAGGGCTCAGAAATGGGAAGGGTAACATCACTTACTCAAGCGGTAATACATATGATGGTTCTTGGAAGAATGATAGAAAAGAAGGTGAGGGTACGGCTGTATTAATTACGGAAGGAATTAAATATTCAGGTGGATTTAAAGGTGGACTTTTTGATGGGAAAGGAACCTACTCATCCACAATAGGTGATGTTTATGATGGAGACTGGAAACTGGGTAAGAGAAATGGTAAAGGTGTTTTTACTTCATCGATAGGTGATATTTATGATGGAAACTGGAAAGATGATATGAAACACGGGAAGGGCAAGTATATATATGTGGATGGTAATGAATACGATGGAGATTGGGAAAAAGATAAAATTAAAGGAGAAGGTATTTATAGATTTTCAAATGGTAGTTATTTTGAGGGAGCTTTTTTTGATGGGAAAATTAATGGTGATGGCACTTATTATTTTTCAAATGGGGATGTGTATGTTGGTATGTTTGATTCAGGGCAAAGAGATGGTGAAGGTATTTGTAAATATTCAAATGGGGATATATATGAAGGCCAATGGCAGGATGATCAATTTCACGGTAAAGGAAAATACTCATATAAAAATGGGAATGAATATGAAGGTGAATTTGTAATGGGTGTTATGGATGGGCAAGGTGTATATAGTTTTAAAAATGGTAATATGTATATTGGAGAATTTATTGATGGGAAAAGAAGTGGAATTGGTGTTTTTACATATGAAAATGGTAATAAATATGTTGGAGAGTTCAAGGATGGAACGATGAATGGTCAAGGGACGTTCACTTATCCTAATGGTGATAAAAGGGTAGGAGTATGGAAAAACGGAAAACCTGTTGACTAAATGTTTTTAGGATGATAAGAATATTTTATCTTTACACTCTTTCCTTAATCTTTCTTTTAATTTCATGCTCCTATTTTACAAATGGTACAATCAAAACCTTTCCTAATCAATGGACAGGAAAAAGGTTCCTCTTTTCTGATCTTGGTGATGATTATAAAAAGACAGAGAATTTTAATAAGATATGGTCAAAAACTCATAAAACGCGATTTACACCTTACTATAAATTTCTTGATAAAGATTTTATAATTGTTGGTACACATAAAACATTTAAAAATGATTATCTTGTAATTGAGGATAAAAGAAAGAAGCGATTTAAAATGTTAATACAATCTAAATCCAATCAAAAAGATACTATTCCAAGCTATTTTTTATTTGATGATGTATTACAAAAAGCGAAAGCTATGATTGGAAAATACATTTGGTTAAACAATACCTATGATAGGACAAGTTTTTTTACCAAATCAGGCTATCAGTTCAGACGTTTTGAAAAAGTTATGGTCGAGGATTATTTGTCCTTTCAAAATAGTTTTTCAGATTATCCAGTCTGGTTAAAAATATCAAATCAATTAGGTGCAATTGGATTTGTTAGGTTTAATGGTGAGGAAGGTCGTGTTGGAGTTCAAGACCACTATTACTTGTCTAATCCACTTCCAAAGTCTTGGGGGTCATTGACTATACAAAAAATTATTAATAACGAAATTGAAATAGGGATGGAAGATAGGCAAGTAAGGATTTCCATTGGGAATCCAAATGAGATAAATATAACATCAAGTAGACATGGAATAGGTGAGCAATGGGTATACTGGGGTAGCAATGGGAATAAAATATATTACCAATTTGAATATGGTATATTAAGTTATATAAGCAAATAAATAAAAGTTTATGCCTACTATTGATATCACTTACTTATTTAATAAATTTTTTAGCCCAATAAAATACTTCATATTTTTTGTTAGCCTAGTATTCTCTAATCAGTATGACACACTTTCATACTACGAAAAATTTAATTTGGCTGTCAATTCATATAAAGAGGGTAGATATTTCATTGCAGAAAATCAGTTTAAGAAAATTTTGATTAATGATAGAGACTATCGTGATCCTTGTGCGCAATTGATGATGGCTAAATCTCAATACCAAATAGGAAAATATGAGAATGCGAAACGCGTTTGTAAATCTATATTAACAAATTATTCTAATTCACCTTATGAAGTTGATGTATATATTTTATTAGGGGATATTGCATTGACTCAAGAAAAAATATCGCAAGCATTTAAATTTTTTTTACAATCTAGACCATTAATTGAAGATTTTGTTTATAAAAATGATATTGATGAAAGAATACGTAGCTGTATAGCACTTGGTGTATCCGATGATATTTTGGAGAGATTATCATTTATAGAAAGGGATGAGTTTAATAGAGAAATACTTAATCTAACAAAATCATACAATGCATGGACATACGGGAATAGGGACGATTTAGAATTAATCATAAACGGTATTGACACTTTTAAATTACCAGGAGCTTATTCTGGTATTTTTGGTAGTTTAGTAGATGCAATAAAAGATCAACAAATTTATCATCCTAAGACCTTTGGAGTAGTTTTGCCACTATCCGGTGTTGACAAGGATAAAGGTCTATCATACTTATTAGGACTAACAGCTTACTTGACTTCTTCTTCGTTNCCAAANCACATAAGATTGCAAGTCTATAATTCAAGTGGCTCAGGNATTAAAGCTCTCAAGATTGTTAGAGGTTTATCGCAGAATATAGATATTTTAGCTTTATTGGGACCNATGACAAATGAAGAAGTTTTATCATTATCTGGATTAGAAGTCGGATTACCAATTTTAGTTCCAAAAACTAACCTATCTGGAGTTGCTGAAATTTCTGAGAATCTTTATTTTTTATCACCATCCTCAGAGATCATTGCTAAGAGAACTGCCCAAATTATAATAAAAGAATTAGGATTGAAAAGTATTGGTGTATTATCGCCAGGAGATGGTAAAATAAAATCCTCTACAGATTATTTTTTAGAAGAATGTTTTCAACTTGGTGTTGATCCTGTAAGGATAGAATGGTATATTGGTAAGCCAGAAGATGTTTCAAGACAATTAACCAATATTCGTAGAGCAGCATGGGATTTAGTTCCAGAAGATGAACCAGATGATTTGTCATTAAATTTAGAGATTGATAGTCTTGATGCTTTATTCGATGTCGATGTAGCAGATTTTTTCCAACTTCCTCCATCTCAAAACGAAGAAGATGAAATGGATGCAAAAGATTCCGCTAAGGTCATTCTTGAAACTATTGAAGCACTATATATGCCAATTAGGCCTGATGAATTGACATATATCGGTACCCAATTACCACTTTACAACTTGAAAACAAAATTATTTGTAAATGAAAACTGGTTAGATATGCCCTTATTAAATGAAGAGGTTATTGGACCACATATCAATGGTATGCGAATAATTTCTGATGTGAATTCTGCAATTATTAATGGGGAGCAAGATTCTTTTACTAATTATTATTCTTTAGGAAAAGACCATATTTCATTTATTTATTCAATCATTGAGTCTGGAATAAATAAACGCAACCATTTTATTGAAAAATTAAAAAATTATGATAGCTATGATGGGAATCATACTTCAATTAGATTTCAAGGATATAATAATAATGAAAATGGTGCAGCAATTATCATAGAATACTCTGATAATTCCCTTAAGAATGGCATTATTTATGATGGCAAAACAATTACCAAAATCAAACGATAATCCATTATGGATGCGATTGGATAGTGATTTTAGTAATCCGAATATAAAAGCTAGATTCTCATTGAAATCTTTTCCAATTAATCTTGATAATTCAAGAATGATTTTTGCAAGAAAGCTGGGATTTAACCATCAGAAATTAATTATACCAATTCAAACTCACTCTATCAATGTTACTTTTTGTAATAAACCAGGATTAAAACAAAAGTGTGATGGGGTCTTCACAAGTAATGCTCAAAATGTTTGTTCCATACAAGTGGCAGATTGTATGCCAGTTTTCTTTGCGCATTACAAGGAAAATGTTTTTGGACTTCTCCATGTGGGTTGGAGAGGCTTAGTAAATGGCATACTTCAAAAATCTGAAAAAGTATTAAATAGAAATAAATATGATTTGAGTGATTTCGAAGTCATCATTGGACCATCTATTCAAAAATGTTGTTTTGAAATAAAAGATGATATTATAGAAAAATTTCATTCCAAATTTATTTTACATAAAATTAAATTAGGAAAAGATTTCGTAGATTTACAAAATTATGCTTTAAATAACTTAGTTGAATTAGGTATGAGTAAAGTAAATATTAAAACATCAAAAGAATGTACCTTCTGCAATACTGAAAAATATCATTCATATAGAAGGGATGGTGAAAACGCAGGAAGGATGTTTGGAATGATTGGTATTGAGGAACCTAATTCAAAATCAAGAAAGAAGATTTTTAATCCATAATATTTGATAATATGAATTTTATAGAAGGAGTTATTCTAGGTGTCATTCAAGGATTTACTGAATTTCTTCCGATTAGTAGTTCTGGTCACTTAGTACTCGCACAAGAATTACTTGGAATAAAACAACCAGGTAATGAATTTGAAATTTTAGTACACATAGGAACTCTTTGTAGTATATTAGTTGTATTTTATAATGATATTAAATGCCTTCTTTTTTCTTTGAGGTCTAAACAGACCCAAAAATTTCTTTTCTTTGTTACTATTGGAACTATGCCCGCAGTGGCTATCGGTCTTGGGTTGAAAGATGAATTGACATCACTTTTTGATAATAATATTGTAGTTGCTTCTGCATTAATGTTCACTGGAATAGTTCTAATTTGTTCTTACTTTTTTAAAATTCGTAACAAAAAACAGAATATAATAATTTCAATTCTTATTGGATTTGCGCAGGCGATAGCCATCATTCCAGGTGTTTCAAGAAGTGGGATGACAATAAGTTGTGGATTGATGTTGGGCTTAGACTCAAAAATAGCAGCTAGATATTCCTTTTTACTGGCTATTCCTATTATTGGTGGTGCAGGTATTTTAACTGCAATTGATTTAGATAATAATTTTCAAATGGAACTATTTACATCATTATCTGCATTTGTGAGTTCTTTTATTGTTGGTATTTTAGCTTTGAAGTGGTTGCTAGGATGGTTAGAGGATGGAAAATTCCATTATTTTGGAGTTTATTGTTTAATTATAGGTGCTATTGTGAATGTGTACAAATGGATTTAATTAACTTTATCTTTATCATTTATCTATTTTTCCTCCTATCCATTGGTGTGTTAACATACAGGTATTCTAAAACACAGGAAGATTATCTATTAGCTGGAAGAAATTTAAGCCCTTGGGTTACAGCTTTTTCTGAAAGAGCCTCTGGTGAATCTGCTTGGTTGTTATTAGCATTACCTGGAGCCGCAATTACAATAGGAATGGGCGAGATATGGTCTGTTATTGGTATTATTATCGGTATTATTAGTTCCTGGTATCTCATTGCAGAAAAGCTCAGGGAGGAAACTGAAAAATATCAAACATTGACCATTCCAGAATATTTTCACAGGAAATACAATGATAAATCTAATGTTATTAGGTTATTTTCATCTTTTGTGATTGCTTTTTTCTTTCTATTTTACGTTTCTGCACAATTTCATGCATCTGGGAAGGTCCTAAATTCATTATTTGGATTAGATTCATGGATTGGTATTACATTAGGTGCATCTATAATTATTTTGTACACCCTTTTAGGTGGATTTTTAGCTGTAGCATGGACTGATTTAGCACAAGGTATACTGATGCTCGGGACATTAGTCATCCTTCCCATTGCAGGTTTTATAGAAATATATGATTCAAACCTTTCCATAACCAGTAGTCTTGAAAAAGCCAATATAGTATTTAGCAACCAAAACCATAAGATATTTAGTGGTAAGACAGGTTTTGAAGCATTAGCAATTTTATTAGGTGGTTTAAGTTGGGGTTTAGGATATATGGGACAGCCTCATTTAGTTATTAGGTATATGGCTATTCGTAGCACAAAAGAAATAGGTATTGCAAGAAAAATAGCTATCATATGGGCAATCCCAGGAATTATAGGCGCATTTTTTGTTGGTATTGTTGCACTATTACATTTTGGCCCGGAATATTTTCAATTAGTCGATCCTGAAAAAGCTATGCCATTATTAGCAAGTAAGGTTTTACATCCAATTGTTGCTGGATTATTTATTTCAGGTGCTGTTGCAGCAATGATGTCAACTGCAGACTCTCAATTGTTGGTCTCTACCTCAGCGATAACAGAGGATTTTTTGCACCAATATCTAAAATTACCAGTTTCGGAAAGTGTATTAGTGCAAATCAGTCGTTTTGTTATAATAATTCTTGGTTTAATAGCCCTTGGCATTGCTTTATATTCTGAATTAATGGGCAAAAATATTTTCAGCGTTGTTAGTTATGCATGGAGTGGTCTTGGTGCTGCTTTTGGTCCTGCACTTGTGCTTACGCTTTGGTGGAAGAAAACAACTAGGAAGGGAGTTATCTGTGGATTGGTTATTGGTTTCCTAACAACAATTATATGGGCTAACATTCCAGAATTAAAAGCAATGGTTTCAGAAAGATTATCAAGCTTTATTTTAGCATTTTTAGCTGTCTATATTATTAGTCGTGTTGAATATGATAAATCTTAGGCAAATAATTAATGACATAGATAAAGGTATTATTCACCCGATTTACTTTTTAAAGGGTGATGACTACTATTTACAGAATTTTTTTATTGATTATGTATCTTCAAAATATTTTGTTACCGATCCTGTAGAAAAAATATTTCTATCACCAGGCTATATGAGTGGTAAAGATATCGTTGATAAAATTAGTACTCGTGACCTTTTTTCAAATAAAAAGATTTTCATTGTTCGTAATCCTCAAAAAATGAAAGGTAAATCATTATCTGATATATTAAGTATATGCAAAAAACCTAGTAGCGATTATTTAATCATTCTAGTCAATGATGATTGGACATTAAAATCAACATTTATAAATAAAATTGAAGAAGCAATTATTCCAATTGATGTTCGAACTCCATTTGATAAAGATTTAAAAAAATGGGTTAGTTATTTGATGAAAAAAAAAGGAAAATACTCGGATGATTATGTAAAACAAGCATTAATCGATATAGCAGGGGATAGTGTAGGACATTTAGAAAATGAGATAGAAAAAATTTGTTTATTCCTAGGCGAATCTAATGAGATACAAATTGATGACATAATGAAGTTTACTATTTGGAAGCGTGAGAGAAAACGATGGGAATTTTTGTTAGCCTTAGGTTCAAAGAAATATTCTAAATCAATAACATTAGGTAAGAATATTCTTTCAAAAAATGAGTCTATGTTATCGCTTTTGATACCCTTGCACTTTTTATTTCAGGAAATTTTATTTTTTTTAATTAAAAGGGAACTTTTTAGTGGTTACAATAGTTATAGGGTCTTACCGCCATCAATAAAAAAGAAAATTCCATTTTTCTCACAAAATTTTGAATTAGCAGAATTAACTCAAATTCTCAATTTTTTAGGGGAAATTGATAAAAGACAAAAAACAACTTACACAAATGATGAAACAGAACTTGTCCAGTTTATCAGCTATGTCACTAAATAAGCAGTCAAAATTCATATATTCTGATGAAGAACTTATTAAGCTATTTCAAGAAGGGGATGAAGCTGCCTACGTTGAGCTCGTTAATCGGTATAAGGATAGATTATATAATTTTGTTTACTATTTTTTAGGCGATTCTGAGTTATCAGAGGATATTGTCCAAGAAACTATGATAAAGTTATATCAAAAGAAACATTATTATAAAGAGATTGCAAAATTTTCCACGTGGCTTTATACAATTGCTCGAAATTTGGCAAATACTGAATTAAGGAAAATAAAAAGAAGGAAAATAACATATTTAAGTCATATGACTAAAAAAGAGACACAGTATGATATTCCAGCTATTCAGGAAAGTGTAGAACAAGGTATGAACAACGAATTTGTTATGAATCAAATTGAAAAAGCAATAAATAACTTGCCCGAACATTTTAGATTGATAATTATTCTTAGAGACATACAGAAATTATCATATGATGATATTAGTGAAATTGTTAGTTTGCCATTAGGAACAGTTAAATCCCGAATAAATAGAGCAAGATTGCAGCTTAGAGTGGAATTAAAAGAAATAAAAGAATACATAAGGAGTTGATATTAGACATGAATCGCTATCAATTTGAAGATTCGATATCTGATTATATTGAAAATAAATTATCATTGTCAAAAAGAAAAGAATTCGATTCTTATTTAAATGAAAATCCAGAAGCAAAGAATATGATTTCATCAATTGAATCAAATGTTGAATTGTTAAATACTTTACCGAAGTCAAAGGTTAATAAGAAATTCAATGCTCAATTATTAAAAAAAATTAATATTCTAAAAAAAGAAAATAATCGAAAATATAATAAAGGAACAATTTTAGGTTTTGCCCCCATGCATGCTACAATCTTGAGTGGTTTATTTGCTTCATTAATTTTTCTATGCATCCAGTTATACACATCAAAGAAAATGACGGAAAATGTTAATTACGCAAACCAAACCCCAGAAAATAAAATGGAACCTGTTGATAAAATAAATATAGCAGATTTGGATGAACAAAATAGATTGAATACACCAAAAGATTCGATAAAGCATGACTCATTAAAACCACAAAAAAAAGATTTCTCAAGCAAAATACATTTGGTCAATGATTAATTAAGTATTAAATATGTAAACAAGTTTTAATCACCATTGAACCTTGCTAATTTTATCTGCAAGAATATTATGTAATTATGTCATCTATGGTAAGTTCAAAATCTTTCACGAATACATTAATTGTTTTGTGTTTATTATTATTATTTCAGGCAATTATACCTGACTCGTTCCCAAAGATTGGTTTCTTTTTAAAATATGTAACTATTATAATGACAGTTATATTATTGATGATGCATAATAAGATGTTAAATGTCACAAATGATTTAGAAAAAAACCAGAACCAAGAATTGAAATCCATTAACCCAAAAGAAACAGCAAGTGATAGTTATAATTCTCTAACATCTCTAGTTCTTGATACAATACAAAAAATTAATCCCAATTCAAAATCAGCTATTTTCATAGCGGATCCTCAGAAAAATTGTTTTTTCTTGCAAAAGGGCAGTGACAGCGAATTTTCTGAAAATATATCTACTGAAAATATTTCAATCAGAAAATTGATTTTTGAAAAGAAAAAACTGCATCAAAAAGAACAGCCTGATTTATGGGGAGAGATTTTTTTAGGTAATAATTGGAGAGGGAGTGAATGCGCCATATTTAATCCAATTAATTTATATGATAATACAGTGGGTTTCATTCTAACACGTTTTGATCATTTCAATGATGCTACAGAAGATGAAATGAATTTATATGGTCCATTGGCACAGTTTGTGTCAATGAGTTTAGATACTTTAGAAAGTCTTGATAAACACAGAATAGGTGAAGATACAAAATCATTTATTTTAGATATTTTATCTAATTCTGATTTTAAATCTGATTCTCAAAAAATATTTAATCAATTTAAATACCTGATACGAACTTTTTTTAAATACGATAGAATGACAATGTCATTGAAGAAAGAGAGTGAAAACAGAAGGAAATATGACAAAGGTGTTGTTTCAATTATAAAATTATGCGATGGAGAAAAAGATGAGTTTAATGAAGGTAGTGATTTTCCTACTAATAGTTCCTTACATGGCTTACCCATTGTGACTGGTTCATCATTTATGACAAATGATTGGAAACAATCATACCAAAACTTGTTCAGATTTAAATCTTCTGAATCATCAGAATATCAATTCAAATCTGTTGTTGGTGTGCCAATTATTATTGAAGATGAGAGTAGGGGGTCGATTATTTTAGAATCTAAGGAAAAAAGTACCCATTCAGATTTGAATCTAGATGATTTATCTCTTATTGGACAGGTTATGGGTACTGCTCTTCACTGGAGATATGAGTATGAAAAAATTCATAATAATGCTACTCACGATGGATTGTCAGGGCTTTTAAATCACCAAACATTTAAGGAAAGGTTTAATGATGAAATCCAGCGCGCAGCACGCTTTCAACAAAAAATGGCTGTTATGATGTTTGATTTAGACAAGTTTAAAAAAGTAAATGATACACTTGGTCATCAATATGGTGATTATGTCATTCAAACTGTTGCTAAAATAATGATAGATAATGTTCGTGCTGTTGATGTTGTAGCACGTTACGGTGGTGAGGAATTTGCAATAATATTGATAAATACAACTGCTGAGATGTCCAATATTGTTGCTCAAAGAATTGTAGATAATATTGCAGATTATAAATTTTCTTTTGAAGGTGTGGATACGAGACTCTCAATATCAGGTGGAATGGCTGAATATCCTACTCATTCGGATAACATAAGGCAACTGATTGAGATAGCAGACCAAGAAATGTATGCAACGAAGCAGCGTGGTGGTAATGGCATAACAATTCATGATAAAGAAATTAAGACAAATGATTAAATCTCAACCAAAGATAATACATATCCTCATTTTAATATCTTGCTTTGTTTTTGCAGATGATATAGAAAATAAAGAAATTGCTTTATATCATTTTATGCAGGGTGAGTTTCTTATGAACCAGGGGAATTATGCACTAGCTATTCTCGAGTTTCAGGAAGCAATTGAGCTCGATCCAAATGCATCGACAATTCACGTCTCAATAGCTGATGGTTACAGAAGGCTTGGCAAAGAAGAACGCGCCGAAGACCATTTAAATATCGCTTTAGCTTTAAATCCAAATGAAAAAGAAGCTCTGGAAATTTTAGGTCAGTTATATCTTAACCAAAGAAAATATGACGATGCTGAGCTTACATATAAAAGGCTACATAATTTAGATTTAAAAAATATTGATTATATTTTTACATTAGCTGATTTATACAGAATTAAACGTGATTGGAATTCTGCTATTGATTATTACATTAAAGGATATGAGGTTAATCCTTTGGCAGTGGCAGGTTTAGAGCAGGCCCTAAAGATTGCATTAACTACTGGTAATTACACTCGTGCAGAAGAAGTATGTGAAATATTATTGAATGATAATCCAGAAAATCTTGACATTCTTGAAACAATGAAAGATCTTTCACTTTTTAAAAAACAATATGAGAAATCTTTAGAAATTTTAAATGAGATTCAATTGATTCAAGGTAAATCAATAGATATTTTTATTCAAAAAAGTGCTCTGTATGAAGAATTAGATAAACCAGAACTTTCTTTGAAAATGATATACTCTGCCCTAGAGATTGATAGTAATAGTATTGATTTATTACATCGTTTAGTAACACTTTTAATTAATCAAAGTAAAAATGAAGAAGCAATATTATACAATCATAAAATACTAGAAAAGTATCCGGACGATCCCAGAGGTTTTATAAATAATGCTGTTATGGCAATGGGTGGAAAAAAACCTAAAGAAGCTATATCAGTTTTAAAACCTTATTCTGATAAATTTAGACAAGATTTTACTTTTCAATATTTGTTGGGAATTGCATATTACCAATTAAAAAAATATGATAGCTCAGAAGTACATCTTTCACAAGCTTTAGAAATATATCCACAATCTAGGAATACAAAACATAACCTAGCATTGATTTATGACTCAACAGGGAAATGGGATAAATCAGATAAACTTTATTTAGATTTAATATCTAGTGATAGCACTGATGCTCAAGCCTATAATAATTATGCATACAGCTTGGTTGAGAGAAACCATAAAATAGACCTAGCGCTAGAATTAGCACAAATTGCAATTAGATTAGAGCCCAAATCGGCAGCTTACCTTGATACGATAGGATGGATATATTTTAAAATGGATTTTTATGATAAAGCACTGCATTATATTAAAGAATCACTCAGCATTGACTCTAGTAATATTACAATAAAGGAACATTTAGATGAAGTTATTAGGGTTAAAGCTGAAGCTAGTACAGGAGAGGTTCTTCAGGTTGAGCAAAAGGATTGAATGCTGCGTCATATAATTATCTTTTTTTTTATGTTTTCAGGATGTGCTCTACCAAAAAAAAAATTATTTGTAAAGAATAAGACATATCTTGAATACACAGAAGAATACAAATCCTGTACTGGTAGGGGTGTCTTGGATTCAAAAGGCGAGTTAAAAGGGAAATTATTATTCTCATTTAAATCCCAAAGGGATAGTACATTTTTGGAATTTGCAGATATTCTAGGTAGGAAATCTCTATTAATATGGATAACTCCATCTTCTATAACTGCAAGAAACCTCATGGAAAATAAACAATATAATCAAGAAGATATTATTAACATCTTTCCTCTATTAACAATATTGAAGCCTAGTGATATGACTAAAATGTTTTGGGGGGTAGAACCAGAGTATAAAAAGAACTTAAAAGATTTACCTCGCACTATTACAAAGAATATTGAACTTTCATTTGATAAAAAACGTAGTAATTACAATGGTAAAACTATAGGAGGTGTTGAATTTTATAACAGGCAAACAATGGAGTCTGTTTTAATTGATTTTAAATCAAGAAAAATGAATGTTGAAGACATAAATATGAAAAAGTTTTGGAGATTACTAAATTACTGATATGCAAATATCTATTGTTATTCCTGTGTTAAATGAACTTGAATCATTACCTATCTTGTTAGATGAGTTAATCGTTAACCTTGAATCCTATGATGAATGGGAAGTTATTTTTATTGATGATGGCTCTACTGACGGCTCAACGGAATGGTTAATTGATTTATGTTCCACAAGAAAAAAATTCAAACTTATCCAATTTTATAGAAACTTTGGTAAATCAGCTGCATTGAGCGAAGGATTTAAAATTGCTGGGGGCAAGCATATAATTACAATGGATGCTGATTTGCAAGATGACCCTGCTGAAATAATAAATCTTGTTAATAAGCTAAATGAAGGTTGGGACTTGGTAT
The DNA here is from genome assembly GCA_002718655.1 of Fidelibacterota bacterium. Taxonomy (GTDB): domain Bacteria; phylum Fidelibacterota; class Marinisomatia; order Marinisomatales; family UBA1611; genus NZWG01. The sequence goes on along the minus strand of PBFM01000020.1, from coordinate 23,356 downwards.
CAGGGTGGAAAAAAAATAGGTTAGATCCACTAAATAAACGTTTGCCTTCAAAGATTTTTAATTTTGTTACTCGTATTTTTACTGGCGTAAAGATTCATGATTTTAATTGTGGTTTAAAAGGTTATAAAAGATCTGTTGTAAAGTCAATTGATATATATGGTGGTAGACATAGATATATCCCTGCATTAGCTGGACAAAAAAGATTCAAGGTCACTGAAATCATTGTAAATCATAGAGCACGGGAGTTTGGTGTTACAAAATATGGTGGTTCAAGACTTTTCCATGGATTTTTTGATTTAATTACAATTTTATTTTTAAACAGATATACACAACGTCCGCTACACTTGTTTGGATTTTTTGGTTTGCTTTTTATTTTAATAGGGACGAGTGCTGAAATAGTAGTATTATATAAAAAATTCATTTTAGGGAATAATTTTCAGAAACATTTTGCACTAATCACTTTTGGTGCTATGTCATTTATTTTAGGCCTTTGGTTTTTTTCCATTGGACTGATTGGTGAAATGATAGCTGTTTCGCAGCAAAGGCAAGAAAACCGTATACGTCAATTTATTTCTGTTGACCAATAAAATAAGATGTCTAGGCATACATCAATAATTAGTATTGTCACTCCCACATATAATCGTATTGAAGAATTACACCATCTTTACAAATCTTTAAAAGAGCAATCCATTGATGATGATATTTTTGAATTTATTATATCAGATGATGGTTCTACAGATGCTACAGCAGAAACAGTGAGAAAATGGCAAAATGATTCCAAATTTAAAATTAAATTTATAACTCAAGATAATCAGGGTCCAGGGGCTGCGAGAAATCATGGATTAAAAAATGCTGAAGGAGACCTTATCTTATTTATTGATTCAGATTGTGAAGCACATTATGACTGGATAAGAATAATTTATGAAGAATATAAAAAAGATTCATTTGATGCATTTGGAGGTCCAGATTCTGCAAAAGAAGACTTCACTAGACTGCAGAAAGCAATTGATTTCGCAATGACGTCTTTCATAACAACTGGTGGTATGAGAGGTCACAGCGAAAAAATGATTTCTAAATTTTTTCCTAGGACACATAATATGGGAATAAAGAAATCATTGTATAATGAGATAGGTGGTTTTATAAATCTTAGGCACGGTCAAGATATCGAGTTTAGTAACCGAATAATTAAAACAGGAGCTCGTGTAAAATTTTTGCTGAATGCAAAAGTATATCATAGAAGAAGAACAACAATTAAGCAATTTTTCAAGCAAGTATTTAATTGGGGGGTGGCTCGTATAAACTTGGGGAAAATTGATTCTTCAATGCTTGAGCCCATTCACTTTCTACCATCATTATCTATTTTTATTTGTATAGCATTAGTAATATTCCTCTTTAAAAATAATTTTATGATTTATGAAATCTTTCTTATCTTAATCACACCATTGTTAATGTTATCCTTTTTTGGTGCTATAAAAAAAAATGACTTTTTTATTTTCCCTATTTTACTTTTTGTAATACCAGCGCAAATATTCGGATATGGTATTGGATTCCTACAAGCATATATAAGGAGATTTATTTTTAATCAGGACTCTTTTGTGGGATTTAAAAAAAATTACTACAAATGATAGTAATTGTATTAGGAATGCATCGTAGTGGTACTTCAACCGTCTCTGGGGTATTACATTTAAATAACATAATTATGGGGAATTATGAAAACTTTTGGCCTAGGCCTTTGCCTCAAAACCCAAAGGGATTTTATGAGAATTATGACTTCAGGTTAATTAATGATAGGATTTTAAGTTTTAATGGTTATGATGTTAAAAGCTACAATCCCCAAATACCCCAATCTGAGTTAAAAGATGGCCATAAGAATAAGATGAAAAAACTGATTACATATAATCAGGATAATTATCAAAACTGGGGATGGAAAGATCCACGTACTTGTCTTACTATTGAAAATTGGATGGAAATTTTTTCTGAAATGGATCTTGAAAAAGAAATTAAAATAATTTTTATTACTAGAGATGCAATCTCCGTAGCAAGATCTTTGACTGCAAGAAACCAACTCCCATTGAATCAAGGACTAGAACTTTGGTTTTCATATACCAAAAGGGCACTTGATTTTTGCAGTAAAAATAATATTGCTACTTTTTATATGTCATTTGAAAACATTCTTGAAATACCAGAAGAGAATTTTAAAAATATGTTTAGTTTTTTATCGTGTTCTTTCGAGCCAAAAATTGTTAATAAGTTTGTTGATAAAACTATAAGTAAAAACAGCTCAGGTGAGGAAATTATTTTACCAGAAAAAATTATAGCCTTAGAGAAGGATATCGATAATTTATTATGATGAATCTTGACAAAAAAAAAATTACAATTCTTGCAGTCAGCTATTTCTCTTCAAACCATCTAAAAAGATTATTCTCTAATCTTATTGAAAAGGCCAATAACCAAGAAAAATTACAATTTTTAATTGTGGATAATTCTTGTGGAGAAGATAGGAAACTATATGTTGATTTTAATAACTCACCTAACGTAAACATTATTTGTAATAATGAAAAAACTAGACAAAGGTCTAAGTCACATGCAATGGGTTTAGATTTAGGTCTAAAAAGTATAAAAACTAAGTATACATTAATTGTCGACCCAGATATTCATATTTTTGAGTGTAATTGGGATACATTTTGCACAAGTCAATTGGAAAAAGATCCCAAGACAATTTTAGGCGCTCCATATCCACAATGGAAAATTGGTAAGGTTCACAAATATCCAAGTGTTGTTTTTATGTTCTTTCAAACAGAGTTAATTAAAAAAATGAAAAAACTTTTTTCCCCATTTCCATCATTTTCTGAAAGAATATATAATAGTATCGTGAGGAAAATAATTCGTTTAGGCGGGGTTGCAAATAAACATATATTAAATAAATTCCATTTACTAAGAAAATTATGTTTCATTCTAGAAAAAAGTACTGGTATCACATCCCCAGATACAGGAATGGAAATAATAAATGAATGCGTTGCCAATAAATTCCGTACAGTTATTTTTGAATCTCCCTACCAGGCCGATTTTATTAAAGATGGAAAGCTTGAGTATGCTGCAATTGCGAAAGATTTTGAACTATTTACATATAGAAATAGACCAATAATGACACATATGTATTCTTCCGGTGTATTTTATTGGAAAACAAAGAAAAGTGGCAATCTCCAATATTGGAAATCTTTAATTGAAGCTGTTGAGAATAAGATTAGGAGAAATCTTTAATGTCTTTTATGGTTTTGAATACTGGAAGAGTTGCAAGCCAATTTTTTTATATCAACTTAAAAATCCAATCAAATATCATTATGCCTTCGAGATATGAATTTGATTATGTTGTAAAATCTTTCTTAAAAAGAAGATATAAATCTCCACTTTATAAAATGAAAAAAAAATTAAAGTTGGAATTAATTCAAAATCCAAATGCAATATCAGGTATTGTTTTCCATTCTTTGAGAAGAAACTTAATATATCCATTGCATTCAAAGAGGAACGTTGATTTTCTCAAAGCATGTCAAAATATTTTAGGCATAAAAGTCATTTTTTTTCCAGTTCGTGATTTAAATGCCGTTTATAAATCTGAATTGAATAGACAGTTAGCAAGGATTGTGGGTGATTGGTCTTTTCCAAATACAATGAATGGATGGAGATATCACTGGAAAATGAATCATTATAATTCTCTGAAAACTTTAGCTTTAAATGATAATAATTGTTTTGAATATTTACCCAAAAAAATTATTGAAGATGATTTACAAAACTTTTCAAGAAAATTCATTGTTGAAAGAGCAAAAATATATTCTTTGTACAAATTATATTCAAATGTTTTCAATAATGTAAAAATATTTGATTATTCACATCTATTTAACTCACCAGATAAGGTTTTTGAAAAAATGGGTAAAGTAGCCGGGTTTGAAGTATCAAACCCTTCAATGATAAAAACTCGTTTAAATGGTTTGGCAAACAGGTTTATGCTTTATAATGGCTTTAGTATAAGGATTGATATGCAAACATTAAGAGAGTGGAAAAAAAAAGGAATTAATACCGAAAAAAGAAGAAATATTTATCAAAATTTTTCATTAAAAAGAATAATGATGAATGATTATAATCCATTTTTATTATGCTGTAGGTTTAAATTTGAAATACCAGAGGTAATAAGGGTATGTGAAGATTGGGGTCAATATCAAAAATTAATAACATTAGATGATAAACTTTTACCTTCTGTTGTAGAAACTTTAGGTTCAAAAATTGCTATAGGTGTGCAAGAAGATGATAAAAAAAATTTTTCAAATGATGAATTAAATGAAATGTTAAAATATATCATAGATGTTATTTGTCCTCGATTTAATAAAAATTTTGAAATATTAATGAAATACTACAAAAATTATGTTTATGAAAAAGATTTAAAACAAAGCAATCTTTATAGCCAATTTAAAAAAGAAAATCAATCTGAATATAATGAGATAAATAAGATTTTAAATGATTCTGATTTTTTGATTAATTGAAAAAACAAGTCTGGAAAAAAATTAATGCACAAAAAAATTATTTGTACTGTAGGTCCTTCATCTTTGAATGAAAACACGATTAAGAAGATGGAAGACGCTGGTGTTGATTTATTTAGAATAAATTTATCTCACACTGAAATTGACGAATTTCTCACCATTGTTGAAAATATGAAGAGATGGACTAATAAGCCAATTTGTCCTGATACGGAAGGTGCACAACTAAGAACTTCATTATTGATAGACCAGAGACTGGTAAAAGAGTATGAAATAGTAGAATTTGTTAATAAAAGAAATTTATCAAATAATAATAAAATAGGTATAACTGGGAATGATATACAAAACATATTCAAAAATGGCGATTTAATAACAATTGATTTTGATGGTGTCGTTGTTCAAATAATTGAAAAATCCTACCACAAAATAATTGGTCGCGTTCTGCATCCAGGTAAAATTGGAAATAATAAAGGAATTAATGTAGACCGTTTGATTAATCTTGACAGTTTTACCACAAAAGATAAAAAAATTTTTAAGATTTCACATTCCATTGGTATCAAACATTTTTTTCTTTCATTTTGTTCAGAGAAAAGTGATGTTATTTCTCTGCGTAATAAATTTTCTTACGCTATAGAAATAATCAGTAAAATAGAGAGCAAAAAAGGACTTCTTAACTTAGATGGAATTTGTAAAGAAAGTAACGCTATTTTAATAGATAGAGGCGACCTTTCAAGGGATGTTCCTCTTGAAAAAATACCTATGGCCCAACAGCATATCATAGAAAACGCCAAAATAACAAACACCCCTGTTTATGTAGCAACTAATTTAATGGAAAATATGATTTTGAATTCCAAACCAACACGAGCTGAAGTAAATGATATAAAATCAACATTGAATAGTGGCGCAAAGGGACTTGTTCTTGCTGCTGAAACTGCGATTGGTAATTATCCCGTTGAATGTGTAAGGATTCTATCTAGAATTATGAATGAGACTGAAAATTATGAAAAAAATAAAGCACTTGATAAATTATTTCATCTCCCGTCAGATAGGATGATAAATCCGCACGGGGGGGTGCTTGTGCAGCAATTCTCTAATCAAAGTTTTGATAATAATTCTGATGCTATATTTGTGGATGATGAGATTTATTTAGATATACATCAAATTGCAAATGGCACTTTTTCACCAATCAATTCATTTATGTCATATGAGGAAATTAACTACGTATTAAATGAGAATAAAATCGGTAATGAATATTTATGGACTTTACCTATAATTTTTCAAATAGATAGTACTATCCTTAAGGCTATTCCTAATAAAGATATGATTTTTTTGAAAAAAAATGGTGAACAATTCCCATTTGCATTTATTAAAATCCAAAAAATTGAAAAATTAAAAAACATAAAAAAAATTGCTAAACTATGGTTTGGTACGGAAGATGTTAATCACCCTGGGGTATCCAAATTATATAGTAATGGTGATTATATTGTCTCAGGCCGGCCGTTTTTATTAAATAGCTATTTGAAAATAGCAGAAAACGTATATGAACTAACACCTACTCAGAGTAGATATATTTTCGATCATAAGGGATGGCATAATATTATAGGCTTCCATACAAGAAATGTACCTCACCTTGGGCACGAATACATACAAAAAAAGGCACTAAAAGATACAAATGCTGATGGTATTTTTATTTCACCTGTCACTGGTCTAAAAAAATCAGGAGATTTTTTTGGTGAACCAATAATTCAATGCTATAATTTACTTATTGGTGAAAGTGCATATAAGCCCTACGGTGCTATGATTGGATCATTCAATACACATTCGAGATACTCCGGGCCAAGAGAAGCAGTCTTTACAGCAATTTGTCGACAAAACTTTGGTTGCAACTATTTTATTGTCGGTCGTGATCATACAGGAGTTGGTAATTACTACCCTTCTGACGCTTCAATGCGATTCATTGATTCATTGGATATGGAAATAAGAATTATAAGTTTTGATTCTGTCCTGTTTGAGGAAGGTGTCGGTTTATCTGAGAAAAAATTTATAGATATGCAAAAAAATATAGAAGAAATCAGTGGCTCAAGAATAAGAGAAAAAATTATGAATGATGAAGAAATTCCGGAATATTTAATGAGACCAGGTATTGTGAAAATTTTGAAAAAGTGGTATAAAAAAAGTCCAAATACTTTATTTCATCCCTAATTATTCATTTAAGATACTTTTAAAAACAAAATTTGTGATAACTGATATGCGAAAAGATAAAAAAGATTATATTAAAAAATATTTACCTTTCATTATGTTAATCATTCCTGCAGTGTTTCTTTATAGAATGATTTTATTCGGTGAGGTAGTAACAACTAATGATGAGTTAGAAAGGCATCCTATTAATCAGTGGCGTGATTCTTACTTGGAAGACCAGGGTGATATGCCACAATGGTTTCCTAATCTTTTTTCTGGTATGCCATCTTATGGTGGTTATATTTATATGACTGGTGATCCAACAAAAGTTATTAGAAATACGCTTTTTTTTAATCCTGGGATGAAGGTTTGGTTTTTTATGTCCATAACTTCAATAGGTATGTTCATGTTATTAAGGTACCTAAAAATTAGTACCATTGGGTGTATCCTAGGTGGGCTTATTGCTGGACTCACACCGTATAGCTTTGGTTTAGTAAATGCAGGGCATTTAAATAAAATACATGCAATGGCCTATGTGCCTTGGGCAATTTTTTCGGTTTTTCATTTAATGAAAAAACCATCATTAATAGTAGTATTGTTCTTTTCCTTAGTCACTGCACTACAATTATGGGCTAATCATCCTCAAATTGTATACTATACATGGATGGTAATTGGTTTTTATTTTGTGTGGGAAACATTTAACTCATTGAGTAATAATTTATTTTCTTTTAAATCATCAATTTTGAAGTTCTGTGTAATCTCTGGTAGCTTATTGATATCCATTATAATGGTCTCTGATCCATATTGGGATATATACTCTTTTCAAAAACACTCTAACAGAGGGGAGAGTTCTGTTTTAAATGAATCAAAAAAAAACAATGTTGGAACAGATTGGGATTATGCAACACAATGGTCTTTCGACCCAAGAGAAATGATTTCTTTTATTTTTCCTTACCATTATGGATTGCAAAACTTTCCTGACAGGGATTTAAAATCTGTAGCATATTGGGGATATATGCCATTTACACAGTCCACTCATTATTTAGGATTAATAGCAATCATACTTACCATTTTAGGTTCGATTATAAAAAAACCAGATCGAATGCACTGGTTTTTATTATCAACAACCTTCTTGACTTTATTAACTGGGTTTGGATCATCTTTCCCAATATTATATAAACCTTTTTTTGAATTATTGCCTTTTTTCTCCAAGTTTCGTATTCCGTCAATGATTTATGTTCTTCTTGCTCTTACAATCCCAGTTTTGGCAGCAAAAGGATATGACATTATTATCAAAACTGTAGAGGACAAGATTGTCTTAAAAAAAGTTCTATTTGTTTCCGGTTTTATAGGACTATTGTCTATTTTATCTTTTTTGTTTGGTGATATAGTATTTGAGTTTAATAATGCTAAGGATGGAAGATTTAATCCTTCAATAATAAATCAAATAAAAAGTATTAGGATAGATTTATTTCAAAAAGGTGCATTACTTGCATTTTTTGTGAGCATAGGTTTTCTTGGGTTGGTATGGAGTTTATTTGAAAAGAAAATTAGTATTGAAAGTTTTGGATGTTTATTAATTGTATTGACAGTAACTGATCTCTATGTTATCAATTCAGAGTTTATTAGCGTTAAACCTGCTAAAGATATGATTAATATGTTTAAAATGGACGAAACAGTAAAACACCTACTTCAAGATGAGGATTATTTTAGAATTTTTCCTGCTGATAGGTTAGGTTCCAATAAATATAGTTATTGGAATTTGGAAAGTATTGGCGGATATCGTCCAATTAAATTACGTAATTATCAAGATTTAATGGATGCAGGCGGGTTTTCTCGTCCACACATTTTAAATATGCTTAATGTAAAATATGTTCTAACAAAGAAAAAAATTAATAATAAAGATTTTATACCAGTTCCCAATCTTATTGGAGTTTATGAAAATAAGAAAGTTTTACCTAAAGCATGGTTTGTTAATGATATAAAATCTGTAAAATCGAAACGTGAATCATTAATGCAAACTTTACTTGTTGGCTCTAACCCTGCCAAGTCTGCTGTCGTTTTAAATTATGAGGGAGAACCCATTTCAAAATTATCAAAAGGTTCCGTTAATATGATTTCTAGAAATGAAAATAAAATCATATTGAATGCGGAGTCAGATCAAGGAGGTCTTATAGTATTATCAGAGATTTACTATGAGCCAGGTTGGAGAGCATTTGTAAATGGAGAAAAAACATCCATATATCAAACAAATCATATCTTAAGGTCCGTGTATATCCCAGATGGAAAATCTGAAATAGTTTTTGAGTATGACCATACAAGTTGGAAAAATGCAAGGCTTTTATCAAGAACAATCTTTTTTATAGTGATTTTTGTATTAGGTATTTTGTTTTATAAAGAAAAAAATAGTAAGAAGTATGAAACTATACCGTAATGCCGGAAATATAAAAGCTGGACTATTCATTTTAGGAATTATTCTTGTTATTGGATTATTGACATATACACAATTATTAGTAAATGAACTTCGAAAAGATAATCGTCAAATTGTTAGACTCTATGCAAGTATGATTGCAGATGTTGTAAAAGATAATGATAACGCAAATCTCGATTTTATTTTTGAAAATATTATCCAGAAAGTAAAATTTCCATTAATTCAAACTGATAATAATAAAATACCCCAAATGTGGAAGAATCTTCCAGATAATATTTTAACTAAGAATGAAGTTTCCCGTTTTGCGAAAAAGATGGATAAATTTAATGAACCTATTCCTCTAACATATACAGATGATAAAGTGAGCCAAATTACTTTTGGATTTTTACATTATGGTGATTCAGCAATGGTTGAAAAAATACAATTATGGAGTTATATCGAAATTGTTGCCATTGGATTATTCATATTTTTAGGCTTCTCGGGATTTAGTTTTATCAGGAATAACGAAAAAAAACATATTTGGGTTGGGATGGCAAGAGAAACTGCCCATCAATTAGGAACTCCAGTATCAGCAATAATGGGATGGATTGATCGTTTAAAGACCCATCCTGATGATACTATTGAAATTATTTCAGAAATTGAAATTGATTTACAAAGACTGGAACAAATTGGGAGAAGATTTAGTGAAATGGGATCAGAGGCTAATTTTGAATATTTTGATTTTTCAGATAGATTAGAAAAGACGATTAATTACTTAAAAAAACGTCTTCCATCCCTTGGTAAAAAAGTAGAACTGATTAATGATATTGACCCTGGAATTTTAATAAACGCAAACGGATCTCTGTTATCATGGTCTATTGAAAATATTATACGTAATGGAATTGATGCAATAGAACGTGATGATGGTAGAATTTCCATAACTTTAAGAAAAGTAAATGAAAAAATTAAAATCATCATAAAAGATAATGGCAAAGGTATTCCAAAAAAGGATTGGAAAAATATTTTTCGCCCAGGTTTTAGCACAAAAAAAGCTGGTTGGGGGCTAGGGCTGTCATTATCTAATAGGATTATTGAGGATATACATGGTGGTAATATTAAAGTTATTGAATCATCTATCAAAAATGGTACTAAATTGGAGATCAGTCTTTAAACTTTTTACTGATAAAGTTAATATCAGTAGTATAAATAAGGGATAAAATGGAATTTTTATACGGACAAGCACAACAAGGTGGAGGCCTGGCTGCCTTTTTACCTTTTATTTTGATAATGTTTATTATTTACTTTCTTATGATTCGTCCTCAAACAAAACGACAGAAAGAAAAGGATGAAATGCGGAACAAATTGAAAAAAGGTGACAAGGTTATTACAATGGGTGGCATCTATGGTCAAGTCCAAGGGTTTAAAGAAAAAGGAAGGCAGATTTTGTTGAAAGTTGATAATAATACAAATCTCACTCTTAATAGGACTGCAATCGCAGGATTAGCAGAAAAAATAAAAGATGAAGAACTGGAGACCTCATAATGTCTGTCCAAGCTGTTGTACATTATGGTAATCCCATTTTAAAAAAGAAATGTAATAAAGTAACTGATTTTCAAAAATTACCTTTAATTATTGAAGATATGTTTGATTCAATGTATGAAGCGGAAGGTATTGGCCTAGCTGCAAATCAAATAGATATAGATTTAAACCTTTTCATAATAGATATAACTCATACAGAACAGTCCAATGAAACATATGTCTTCATCAATAGTGAGATTATCTCATTCTCTTCAGAGGAGAGTTATTTCCAAGAAGGATGTCTATCAATACCAGGTGTTGCTTTGGATGTACTAAGACCTGAAAAAATCATACTTAAATATCAAACATTAGATCAAGTCTGGCATGAAAAGGAATTTGAAGGACTTTTAGCAAGAGCTATTCAGCACGAAATCGACCACTTAAATGGTATCCTTATTATTGATAGGGTTGGGAAACTAGAGCGAATGAAGTATCAAAAGGAAATTAAAGAAATAAAAACACATGCTAAAACACTAATAGCAAAAAAGAATCAAAATAAGAGGTTCGTTTTATAAATATAAATACTTCTAATTGAGACATATACAGTGCGAACTATTTTTATGGGAAATCCTGAATTTGCAATTCCAACTTTAAAGGCAATACAGAAATCAAATCATGACTTAGTGGCGGTTGTGTCTAATCCTCCAAAACCAATGGGTAGAGGAAAATCTTTAAGTCTTACTCCGGTAGGGGAATATGCAAAACAAAATAGATTTTACCTATTAGAGCCTGCTTCATTGAATTCTAAAGAACTAAATGATGAATTAAAAAACCTTAAACCTGATATTTTTGTAGTTGTGGCTTTTAGGATATTGCCAAAATCTTTGATAGAGTTACCCACATATGGTTCGATTAATCTTCATGCTTCATTATTACCAAAATACAGAGGTGCAGGGCCGATACAATGGGCTCTAATTAATGGAGAGAAAAAAACTGGTGTGACAATATTCCAAATTAGGCCCAAAGTGGATACAGGTGAAATCCTGATGCAAAAGGAAATACCAATTAAAGAAAGTGACAATATGCTTTCACTTGGTTCTAGGTTATGCGAGTATGGATCTAAAATGATAATAGATACACTTGATTTAGTACAAAAAAATCCAAATATAAAAGGTGAAAAGCAAAATCCTTTGAAAGCAACCCAAGCTCCAAAAATATCTAAGGAAATGACAATTATTAATTGGGAATTATCATGTTATAAAATTCATAATTGGGTAAGGGGCTTATCTCCATATCCAGGTATGGTTACAACCTATGATAAAAAAAGGTTGATAATTTTTAAAACAAAAATTGTTGAAAGGGATAATCTATCTCCTGGGATGATTTTTATAAAAAGCAGAGAAAGTTTATACGTAGGCACTGGAAAAGGAGTATTAGAAATATTCGAGTTACAGATTGAAGGAAAGAAGAAAATGCAAATTAAAGATTTCCTTAGAGGATCAAATATGATTAGTGGAGAGTTTTTGGGCCAATGAAGAATGATGCTCGATTTGTTGCTTATAAAATCTTAAAAAGATTTAATGCGAAAAATAGAAAAGTAAGTTTAATAATTAATGAGGTGTTTAATAGCTGTTCATATGATGAAATTTTAAAATCAAGATCAACGGTTTTGGTAAATGATATTATCAGACTCCAAGGAAGACTAGATTTGATGATAAAGTTCATTTCTGGAAAAAACATCAAACAAATTAATCAAAAATGTCTATTAATTCTTCGAATAGGATTTTATGAACTAGTTATTGATAAACAAGTACCTGATTATGCTGCTGTGAATTCAGCTGTGGAATTAGCCAAAAATGTCCTTAATCTTAAATCGGTGGGGTTTGTAAATGCAATTTTAAGAAAACTCTCCTCCAAAAAATGCAATCTGAAATATTTAAAAAGTATTAAAAATAAACACCAGTGGTATAGCCTTCCACTTTGGCTACAAAAAAGATGGATAAAAAACTTCGGTCAAAAAGATTTCACTCAATTAGCTAGAATAGTAAATAAAATACCAACTAATTTTCTTCGAATTGATTCAAAAAAATATTCTGCCGATATTTTGAAAAAAGAATTAAACACGCTTGGTATTAAATCTGAAAAATTTTTACCAAATTTTCTTGAAATCCAAAGTGGATTAAGTAAAGTATTTGAAACAAATCTATTCAACAACGGACAAATATCCATTCAAAATCCAGCTTCAGCTGCAATTGTTGATATTTTGAATGTTAAGAATGGAGATACCGTTTTAGATGTTTGTGCTGCACCTGGAACAAAATCACTATATTTAGCAAATATAGTTGGGAATGAAGGAAAAGTGTTAGCATCAGACATAAGTCCAGATAGAGTAAAACAAGGTGAAAAAGATTTTTTTAGACATCATAAAAATAATATTGAATGGTATGTTAAGGATGCTAGTAAGGATAAATTTCCAGCTGCAAATAGAATATTAATTGATGCACCTTGTTCAGGAACTGGTGTAATTGCAAGAAAACCTGATATAAGATGGCTTAGAAAACCCAGCGATATAAACAGAATGGCAAAATTACAATATGAAATACTTGATAACTGTGCTCATTATTTAAATCCAAATGGAGTTATTATATATTCCACCTGCTCAATTGAACCTGAGGAAAATTGGAATGTGGTGGAAAAATTTCTTAAAATGAATGATAATTTTATTTTAGATAAAATTAATTCTAAAATTCCAAAATCTTGGATTGACAGAAAAGGTACATTGAAAACTCTGCCGCACATTCACGGTGTAGATGGAATGTTTGCTGCGAAATTAAAAAGATTAAATTGAAATTATCTGCAATATACCTAACTGTATTTGTAATACTTAGTCTACTAGTTATTGTTTTATTTGATAACTATGTTATGCCAAAATATGTACGTATGCATACAGGGAAATATATGGTGAACGTCATTGACAAAAAGTTAAAGTATGCAATGAAAGTATTAGATGATGAAGGTTACCGTAGTCTTGTATCAGATACTCTTTTTTCTGGTTCTTACGAACCGGAAACAATAGTTGATCAATATCCTGCTCCCAATACAAGGGTAAAAAAGGGAAGGACCATACGGTTAAAAATCTCTCAACCTGAAAAAATGGTTCCAATCCCAGACTTAATTGGAAGGTCTCTAAGAAGTGCTGAGTTAGCTTTAAGCCAAGTAGGTTTAGAAGTGGATACTGTGTACAAAGAATATAATTCAGATGTTCCATCTGGCAATGTAACGTGGCAGTATCCGAAAGGTGGTGATATGCTAAATAAAGGTATGGGTTTGCACTTAACGATAAGTCTAGGTGTACCTCCTAATTTTTTTCAAGTTCCTAATCTTTTTGGTCTTAGTAAGAAAAAAGCTGTTGCAGACTTAGAGCGATTAGGCTTTGAGCTAGGAAAAGTCTTTTATAGACAAAATGAAGATCTGATTCCCTATACTGTTTTAGACCAATCGGTACCAGCAGAAACTGTCTTAGAAAAACCAATTAAGATAGACTTAACAGTAAGCGTTTTGGATATGCAAGATATTTTCAATCAGATGATAGACCAGTGAAAAAAATTCCAAGAAATGAGATTTTTCGCAAAGTAATTCATATGTTGACATCTGTTTTCCCACTTGCATATTTGTGGTTTGAAATAAACCCAGATATTATGGTCATTCTTTTTTGTTTATTATCATTAATCTCTATTTTTATTGAATTTATGCGAAGATTTTCAAGATTATTTTCTAAAGTGTTTAATTATTTTTTTATTTCAATACTACGAAAAAATGAATCTGAGGGTGACTTAACAGGTGCTACCTGGCTTTTTTTAGGATTTGCCATTACAGCATTCATTTTTGAGCGAGAAATTGCAATAGCAGCATTATTATTTTTAACAATAGGGGATTCAATTGCAGCTTTGGTAGGAATATCTTATCCAAAGATAAAATTAGGACATAAAACATTATCTGGAACGCTTGCAGGAACCTTTGCATGTATTTTGGTGGCTTCTCTATCAAGTCAGACTTTAATGCCATTAATCATAATAATAGGTGCAATATCTGCGATGAGTATTGAACTTTTGCCACTTAGAATTAATGATAATATTACTATACCAATTTTTTCAGGATACATAATGAAATTAGCTGGTACATTTTTATGACTTTTTTAGCCCCATCAGTTCTATGGCTATTAAGTGCTATAGCAATACCAATATCAATCCATTTGTTGAGTATGTACAGGCTTAATAAAATTGAATTCAGTACAATCCGGTACATAAAAGAGCTAAAAACTAATTCCATTAGGAAAGTTCAAATTCAAAAATTTATTATATTGTTAATTAGAATTTTTTTTATTGCTTCTTTAGTTATGATGATGGCAAGACCAGTTACACATGGATTTATGCCTGGTTGGCTATCTGCTGAACAAGAATCAAAACTTATTGTAGTAGTAGATAATTCTGCTAGTATGTCAGCTGAACAATCAGGATGGTCATTTTTAGAACGATCAAAAAGTAGTTTAATGACAATAATACCACAGTTCGATAAACAAACTGATATTCTCATCACACAAACTTGTCCTCCAAAAGTGGTTTTTTCGGGTTTATCAAATGATCCTGAACTAAGGAATTCTATTAGATCAATAAATGCCACAGTTGCTCATGATGATATTTGGCAAGCAATAAATAAGTTTTTGACAGATAAAATTATCTCTCAACCAATTAAGGAATGTTTAGTATTTAGTGATATGATGTACGGTCCAGACTCATCTTTTTTTTCAAAAAAAAACAATATTGATGAATGGAAATTTTATTTCATTCAACCAGGCAGCATAAAGAATAATTTAGGCATAAGCAATGTTGAACCAATCAACCGAATAAAAACATTAAACCAGTTAGTAAAACTTAATGCAAGAGTAAGAAATTCAGGTGTGCAAGAAAAGCCTAATACACCTCTGGAATTAGTTTTTAATAATCAGCGTGTGGGCCAGGTTTTATCAGGCTTCGAAACTGATAAAGAGAAGGAATTTTTATTCCAAGCTTTTCCTTTTGAAGTTGGTATACTTGAAGGTTCGATGGTACTTCCAAGGGATGATTATGAATATGATAATAATTGGTATCTATCTATGCCAATTATGGATCAAATCAGGTGCAGTATTATTGGCTCCGAATTAGAAGAAATAGAAATATTAGAAATGATTTTGAAATCAATTGACCCTAATGAACATTTCCTTATGATTGAAAAAAAGGCACAAGCCAGCATAAATCGTCTTTTTTTAGATGATATAGATGTACTTATTATTCATAATCCAAAAATTTTAACGGAACAAGCCATAAATGATTTAAATAATTTTTTTGATGAAGGAGGTGGCTTAATTTGGTTTCAGGGATATCATGATGAATTTAAGCCACAATCCGAATTGCTTTCTAGAATCGGATTTCCTTCAATAGAAAATCTTGTTGATGCAGGACAGGGGTTCTTTAATACCAGGATTAAAACCGAGGATTCGGATATTTTTCAAGACATTTATGTACGAAATGTTGAGAGAGAATTACCCGAAGTTTATAAATATGTTAAACCTCTTTTTAACTTTAAACACAAAGTGCACTTAGAGTTAAATAATAATGATCCACTTTTAGTAGAATTCTCGAAAGGAAGCGGAAATGTTTTCTATTTTTCTTCCATATTGGATTTACGTTGGAATGATATGCCAATTCGAGGTATGATGATCCCATTATTGTATAGACTTACCTTGCTCACAGGAACAGATGAGATAAATACTGCCCCAGTATTAATTGATGAACCTAAGTGGATATTAATAGAGGAAAGTAAACTAAGAAATGATTGGGAGGTTATGTCTCCCTCTGGTCAAGTAGAAATGATAGTTCCTCAATATGATCGTGAAGGCTTATTGATAAAAAATACAAAGGAATTGGGAATTTACAAGGTTTATACAAATGGTGAGAAATTCACTTCATTTCCCACTAGGCTTCATCATAAAGAATATATAAATGAATCTATTAAACAACGGGATATTCAATCAGTGATTGATAGTAAAAATATGGTATGGATAACCATTGAGGATGATTTTTCCAATTCATTTATGGAAACAAGACAAGGTAAATCTTTATGGAAGATGTTTTTATTGCTAGCCTTAATATTCCTCCTCTTAGAAACAATAATTGGTAGTCCAAATCCAAAGAGTATGAAAAATATAATGGGATGATAGAAAAAAGAGAAATTTTAGATGAAAAAGCACTTCTTGTAGGAGTTATTCAACCAGGATTAACAGAAATAATCATTGATGAACACCTAGATGAGCTAGAGCTCTTGGCAAAGACAGCTGGAGCTAGTGTAGTTGGACGCATTACACAAAAATTATCAAAAATTAATCCTTCTACTTTTATTGGAAAAGGGAAGGCAAAACAAATTATAATGCAGGCGAAAGAACTGGATTCTAAACTAATATTATTTGATGATGAATTAAGTCCTGCACAAATAAAGAATTATCACCATTTGTCAGATGAAATAAAAGTGTTAGATCGTAGCGGCCTTATTCTTGATATATTCCAAAAGCACGCACGATCCAAAGAGGCTACAACTCAAGTAGAACTAGCCTTTTTAGAATATTTATTGCCTCGTCTTACACGACAATGGACTCACTTAGAACGTCAAATGGGGGGAATTGGTACTAGAGCTGGTATGGGCGAAACACAGATTGAAATAGATAGACGACTAATTCGAACACGCATAACTAAACTAAAAAAAGAACTTGTAAAGATAGAAAAAGAGCGTTTAACACAAAGCCTTAAGCGTAGTTCAGAGTATCGTGTTTCCTTAGTGGGATACACTAACGCTGGAAAATCTACTTTGTTTAAATCTTTGACTGGAGCTGATGTTTTTATCCAAAATCAATTATTTGCAACTTTGGACACAACTGTTCGTAAGTTAAATCTAGATACCTCACACACATTATTACTTAGTGACACTGTAGGATTTATAAGAAAATTACCTCATAATTTAGTAGCCTCTTTCAAGAGCACTTTGAAAGAGGTTTTAGAAGCAGATTTAATTTTAATTGTCCTGGATATGTCCTCTCCACAAGTTATAGACCATATGAGCACAATTAATAAGGTGTTGGAAGAGATGGGAGCAAATAATATCCAAACTGTCCAAGTATTAAACAAGGTTGATCTTATTTCAGATAGTAATATGATTAATAAGATAAAACGAACTTTTCCAGATGCTGTTACAATTTCTGCTAAACAACATTTGAAACTAAGAGATGTAAAAACAAAAATTGTAGAACAAATGGAATTGAATTATAGTACAGTTGAAATTGAATTTCCTTATAATAATGGTAAACATATTGCAAATGCACAAGAAGGCGTTGAAGTAATTGAGCGAATTTATGAAAAGGATGTTGTTAAACTAAAAATCAGGGGAAATAAATCAAGGATAAATCAAATATTAACTTGGGTTGATTGAAAGTACGGGCAGATTGTTTTTTGGGATCATTCTTTGTTTAATGAATGACGGGAGCCTCTCGAGCACAGCAAACTTCCTTAATCTAATTTTTAGAAAGGCCTGTTTTTTGTGCCTGAAGTACAGCACCCAATAGTTGAGTATAGATCCAAAAAATTCATAACCTACCCGCTGAACTTTCAAACTATGCCCAATATTATTAAGAATTTAATTTTGAAAAAACTATTTTGCTGGAATTTTAAGCTGATTTTCAGAATCTGCAATAATAACTGCTACTGTTGCGTCACCAGTTACATTTATTGTAGTTCTTAACATGTCTAAAATTCTATCAACTCCAAGAATTAATGCAATTCCTGCGCTTGGAACACCTACTGATTCAAGTATGATTACTAACATTACAATACCAGCACCAGGAACAGCGGCCGTACCAATCGATGCCAATACAGTAGTCAGCACGATGGTAAGTTGGTCACTAATATCAAGTGGCATATTCAATGTTTGAGCAATAAAAATAGCCGCCACAGCCTGATATAGAGCTGTTCCATCCATATTGATGGTTGCTCCGAGAGGTAATACAAATGATGATACTTCCTCACTGACGCCAAGCTCTTCTTCGCATCGTTCCATAGTAACCGGTAAGGTAGCTCCGCTTGAGCTGGTGGAGAATGCTAAAAGTTGTGCAGGCGAGATACCTTTATAGAAAGTCTCAAGTGGCATTTTTGTCATAAGTCTCATTATTCCTGTATAGGTTATTGCAGTATGTGCAATAAGACCGAATATGACCGCAAACATATAATAGCCAAGTGCGCCCAGCAGTTCTAAAATCTCTGAAGGATTGTTTCCAGCTACTTTATTTATAGTTTGCGCAATTAGCGCAAATACACCAACGGGAGCCATTAGCATAATAATGTCAACTAACTTGATTACTACTTCAGTGAGGCTTTCAAAGAATTGTTTTAATGGTTTACCCTTTTCTTTAGGTATCTGTATCAGACCAATGCCTATAAAGATTGCCATAAAAACAACTTGCAGCATATTCCTGTTACTGGAAGCTGAGTTAAAAAAGTTACTGGGAACCATATCAACAAGTGGTTGTAGAGGACCTCTGTTCTTGACCTCTTGAACTGTATTTGCTTTATTGGAGGCATCCTTTTGATAGGTTAGCTGCAGCTTTTCTTTCATGTCATTTGGTATTTTATCTCCAGGTTTTATCAAGTTAACTGAAATAAGTCCTAGTGTGACCGCTAACGCTGTAGTTCCAAGGTATATTCCTATGGTCTTTCCACCAATACGGCTAAGTTTTTTTATGTCAGATAAAGACGCAACGCCTGTTATTAAAGATGAAAGTACAAGAGGCATCGCAATGAGTTTTAAGAGATTTATGAATATTGTTCCAAAAGGAGCAATCCAGTCTGATGTGAAACTACCCCAGCCAGAATTGGTTGCAATAATACCATAAACTAAGCCTAGACCAAGGCCAATGATAATCTGCCAATGAAGAGCCAGTTTTTTCATTCGTTATCTTTTCCTTTTTTAATATCAGAATATGTCTTGTAATAAGAGTTTCCGGCATCTTTTATATTATTGATTACTTTGTTATCCTCATTTCTATTCGATGTTTTAAGAAATCCATGAATCACTGTATCAAATAAATCTTGGATATGTGCTAAGGTAGAGCCTAGCTGCTTAGATAATGATTTACTCACTAAGATAATTTAAGACGGTTTCTATATTGGTTGTTGGACGTTTACAGGTAAAATCCTCGCAAACATAAAAAGTGGGTTTATTATCGATAACCGAATGCGCTGATATCCATGGGGCTATCTTTTCAATTTTCTTAGAGTCAGATAGGTTTTTAAATAGTACCACTTTATTCGGTGAATAATTGGCCCTAATCTTTTGAATAAGTTCTTCCGTAGTTGAATCATATGAATTTGCTACTATCACCACTTCTTTTGAATCTTTTATGTCAAACATAAACCCGGTAAACATATGTGCAAACCCTGTAGGAGCCTGTTTTGCTTGGTCAGTGAATGCTTTCAATGTTTTATCTGCAAGTTCTGTCCATATTTTATTACTTGTCATTTTACTTAGGCGATAGAGATTCATAACAGCAACTGAGTTTCCTGAGGGAATTGCACTATCATAGCTATCTTTTGCTCTCACCATCAGTTTCTCTGCATTTTTGCTACCAATAAAGAAACCTCCATTTTCATCAGAAAAATCCTCATTCATTATTTTGGTTAGTTCTATAGCTTTAGATAGATAGTCCACGTTAAAGGTACCTTCATAAAGATTTAAAAAACCCCATACCAAAAAAGAATAATCATCTAAATGAGGTGATAATCCTGCCTTACCAAGACGATATCTTTTCATAAGTCTTCCATTTTTATTTCGGAGTTTTTTGTAAACAAATCTAGCTGCCTGTTCAGCAGCCTTGGTATATTCTGGTTCATTCAATATCTGCCCACCGAGTGAAAATGCTGCAATCATAAGCCCATTCCAATCTGTCAATATCTTATCATCTTTTAGCGGATGGATTCTTTTTTCTCTTACTTCAAAAAGCTTTTGCCTAGAAGCCTCAATAACCTCGCTCAACTCATCCAATGTCATATCAAATTCTTTGGCTATTTTATGTTTATTATCCTTAAGGTATGGGATATTATTTCCAGTGGTCTGACCGGTAGCCTCGTCATGGAAATTGCCCACTTCCAAGAATCCATAGACCGTTCCCATTATCTTTCCATTTTTTTCACCTAATACCTCAATCAATTCTGTTTCGGTCCAAACATAGAAAGTACCTTCTTCACCTTCGCTATCAGCATCCTCTGCAGAGTAGAACCCACCATCTTCATCGGTCATATCCCTTAAAACATAGGAAAAAATCTCTTTTGCTACATTTGCATAGTCCTTATTACCGGTCAAATGATATGCCTCTAGATATGCCATAGATAGCATAGCCTGGTCATAAAGCATTTTTTCAAAGTGTGGTAGTAACCATCGTTTATCGGTTGAGTAGCGATGGAAGCCCAGACCAATTTGATCGAACATACCGCCAAGCCTCATATAATTGAGAGTAGTCTCTACCATCTTTAAAGCAGCAGGGTCATCGTATAATTTGCTATATCTCAAAAGCAGAATTAGGTTGTGAGGAGATGGAAATTTTGGAGCTCTTCCAAATCCTCCAAATTCAGGGTCAAAACTGCTTACATATTGCCCAAATGCATGTCTTATCATAGCCTCATTCCAATCATCTCCTGGAATGCTTGTATTGATACGAATCAGATAATCTTCAATCTTCTGGATAGATTCGCGAATCTCACTTTGCTTTGTTGACCATGCATTAGCGAGGCTAGGAATAAGCTGTAGCATGCCAGGTCTTTGCCCTCGGCCATCTTTTGGGAAATAAGTGCCAGCAAAGAAGGGTTCCTTTTCAGGGGTCATCACAATGGTAAGTGGCCATCCGCCTCTTCCTGTCATAGCCTGGCAGACCGACATATAAAGATGGTCCACTTCAGGCATTTCTTCCCTATCTACTTTAATATTGACAAAATTCTGATTCATTAATGCAGCTACGGTTGAATCCTCAAAAGATTCATGTTCCATGACATGGCACCAGTGGCAGGTTGAATATCCAATGGATAAGAAAATTGGCTTATTTATTTCCTCAGCCTTTTCAAATGCTTCTTGTCCCCAAGGATACCAATCAACGGGATTATTAGCATGTTGTAAAAGGTATGGACTTGGTGAATCAGCTAATCGGTTTTGGTGTTTTAACTTTTGATTCATTTTATCACTGCTGCAGTTCCAAATTAAAAAAAAATTAAAAAAAAATAGAAATGGATTTTTCATAGAACATAAATATGAGTACACAAACTTAGGATTTTTTATTGAGAGATATATTTAATTTTTAAAAAACAATAAAAGAAGTTAATTAAAATTAATATTCTTATGAATGAACAACATAATATTCCTTTAAAATAATATTAAATTCAAATATATGATGTTTATGAAAAGAATATTGAATGAATAATATTTTTGATAATAATATTGTTCTTCAAAGCGAAGCGCATGAATATAAACTGAAAAATCAACCTGACTTCAAGTTTACGAGCGTCACTACATTTGTTGATCATTTCTTTGAAGGTTTTGATCCTAAAAAGGTTGCTAAAAAATTAATCAATAACTACCCAAAATATGCTGAAAGAACAGTTGAATCATTGATTGCCGATTGGAATGCTGCTGCAGATCATGGTACAAGAGTACATCATGAAATAGAAAGATGGATCAAGGATGGCATAGAACCAATCGACGTTAAAGCCATTAATGGAAAGGATTGGCTAAATGACTATAGGTTAAAATCTGATATTGATGTCTTTTCAGAAACGATAGTTTATAGTAAAGATATATCAATAGCTGGAACAATAGATGTTTTAGCTAGGGATAATAAGACGGGGTATTATGAAATTATTGATTGGAAAACTTCAAAAAAAATTGAACTATCATCGTACGGAGGGAAAATGGGTACTCATGATATAACGAAAAATATAATGGATTGCAATTTCTATCATTATTCTTTACAACTTTCTTTATACAGGTACATTTTAGAGACTTACTATGAACTAAATATACATAATCAGTTGATTGTTCAGTTACAGAATGATGATGTAAATGCCTATGTTGCGCCTTATATGAAAGATGAGATTATAGCAATGCTCAATTTTAGTAAGGAATTATCATGACATTTATCAAGTCAATTCAGTCAAATCCAAAAGGTGTTCTTTTAAAAGAATATGGTCCACCAGTACCTGAGCTACTTATAACAAATTTGGATACTGTTAATGTTGTTTTTCTTGATACTGAGACTACTGGAGTAGACAGAGAAAATGATAAGATTATCGAGATAGCAATTAAGCTTGTCAAGTTTGAAGGTCAAACCGGTAAGATTATTGCCATAGATAAGGCATTTGAATCATTTAATGATCCCGATGAGAATATCGCAACAGAAATTACTCAGTTAACTGGTATAACTAATGAAATGGTAGCTAATCACCAAATTGCATGGGATATTGTAGATGCTATTTTAAAGAATTCAGATTTGATTGTAGCTCATAATGCAGGATTTGACCGTGCATTCATTGATCGTTATTCAACTGTCTCACCTAATAAAATGTGGGGATGTTCTATAAATGACATAGACTGGCTAGGG